>JBFXHW010000224.1:0-5091 GCA_050176605.1 Sphingobium sp.
CACTCTCTGGCAATCGTCCGTCCAGCGAACCGTTACCGGGTGCCAGAAATCAAGGAAGTCGCCGACCAGGTAATATCGCTCCGCCCGATTACTTTCGAGGAAATCTGCCAGAAGCTCCGCCTTCGCCACTGCAGCGCCAAGGTGACAGTCTGACAAAAACATTGCTCGGTAGCTCATGGCTGCGCCTCCTCATTCACAAACATGGCGTTGGCGTAGTGGGCGCCGCGCGGATAGAGCCAGGGGAACGGTAAACTGGTCCGGACACGCTCCACCGCCATGACCCCACCCTGCAAGGCTGCTTCATAGGTATCCCAGTCAGCCTCTTGCGCCTGGGTTATGCCCAATGTCGATTTCAGTTCTCCCAATTGCGTCGGGTCCGCAAACGGTGGTTGGTAAGGATTGCCAGTCAGTGCGCCAACCCCACGTTCGATACCTTCCACCCAACGACAAAACCTGTGGCCGTAGCCGCAACCATAGTCAAAGCCGAGCTCGGCCATGTGGGGATCCATATAGGGCGAGCCCGCAAAACCGGGATAGAACATGGGGGTTCCAGGATGGCCAAGCACCCATAGGCCGAACAAAACGGCCGCCGCAGCACCAAAGATGTAAAGGCGTGGTCTGTTCATATCTATCTCCATCAATTTGCTCGGGGGGCGTTCCGAATGGAGGAGATTGAACAACCGCCATGTCTCTCAAGTTTTACAGCGACAGGGCAGTTTGTGACAAAGTGTGACGGATTATGGGGAGCATGATGAATCGTGGGGTGCTACGCTGCGCGTGTAAGCGGGGTTTTCAGGCCACGGCCTTGAGCTCGGGAGACCGGGCGTAGGCCCAAGGCAGGAGATCGTCGATCTGGCTATTCTGGTGGCCGTTGACGATCCTCGTCAGCACGTCGGCCAGGTAACCGAGCGGCTCGACATCGTTCAGCTTGCAGGTTTCGATCAGCGAAGCGACGACGGCCCAGTGCTCGGCGCCACCGTCGGAGCCGGCGAAGAGGGCATTCTTGCGATTGAGCGCGATCGGGCGGATTGACCGCTCGACGGTATTGGAGTCGGGCTCAATGCGTCCATCATCGAGGAAGCGCGAGAGTCCTTCCCATCGGGAGAGCGTATAGGCGTCACGACACGAAAGTGGTGAATCTGTCCGACTTTTGAGAACGTACCCGGAACTCCGGCTTATTTGATAGTGGCCGCGACAGATTTCTCGGCTTTGAGGGCTTCATAGAGGGCGGTTTTGCCGATTTTCACACGCGCGGCGGCTTCGCGAACATTGAGGCCGGCAGCCAGATGCTGGCGGGCCTTGGCGAGCTTCTCCGGCGTGACGACAGCTTGCCGGCCTCCGCGCCGGCCCCTTTCCTCTGCTGCCTGTAGTCCGGCGCGGGTTCTTTCCCGAATGAGATCGCGTTCGAACTGGGCCAGCGCCCCGAACAGATGGAAGACCAGGCGACCGCCGGGTGTCGTGGTGTCGATGTTTTCGGTGATAGATCGAAAGCCTACACCCTTGGATTCCAGCTCGGTGACGATCTCGATCAGGTGCTTCATCGATCGGCCCAGGCGATCGAGCTTCCAGACCGTAAGCGTGTCGCCGTCTCGAGCATAGCGCACGGCTTCGGCTAGCCCCGGCCGATCGGTTTTCACACCCGATGCCTTGTCTTCGAACAGCTTCTCGCAGCCCGCCTTGCGCAGCGCATCGAGTTGAAGCGCCGTATGCTGGTCGCCGGTGGATACCCTTGCGTAGCCAATAGTGGTCATGAGGCGATTTGTCCGTTTTCTCGTTAAATGCGGACAATGTCCGATTTGCCGTTTCATGGCAAGGTTTGCGGACAAAATCTGTGGAAGCCGTGAAACGGTCGTTTGCCGGACACGCATTTTCCATTTCGCTGCAGCCCCCTCGACGAGATGGATGATGATGAATGGCGCGAAGAGCACTGTTGAGCGAAATATGGTGGAACCAGGCGACATCGATCCCCGATGACGAAAGGGAGATCGCCAAATATTACACGCTGGACCAGTCGGATCTCGATCTGATCATGCGGCAGAACCGTGCGTCGAACCGGCTGGGTCTGGCCTGTGTTCTGGCAACGTTGCGATTTCCAGGCCGGCCGCTTGCAGATGGTGAGGTCCTGCCGCCAGGTGTCTTGCGGTTCCTGGCGCGGCAAATCGGCGTCGATCATCGCGAGATCGATCGATATTTCGAGCGTCCGCAGACACGCCGAGAACACCTCGCTCTGCTTTTCGAGAGGATGAAGATGCGCCCGTTCGGGCCTTCGGATGTGCGGGCGCTGACCGGCTGGCTGACGCCTGCGGCGCAAACCATGCGTCAGGCCGATGCATTGGCGGACATGGTTGTGGAGGAATTGCGCCGCCGGCGAATTCTCCTGCCGGCGCGTGGCGCGCTCGAAGCCATCATCCACGTTGCAATCCGGCGCGGTATCCGTATCGGTCACCGGGCCCTGGCCGGCGGGCTTTCGGAACAGCAGAAGCTTGATCTGGAGAAGCTTCTCGATCCACGTGAAGGGACGAGCGCGACCATCCTCGCCTGGGCACGAACACCGGCACTGTCGCCCACCGCCGTCAATCTCGACAGGATAGCCGAACGCGTTCAGTTTCTTCGGTCACTGCACCTGCCTGCGGAACTGATGGAGCGCATTCCGGCCAAGGTTTTTGATGAACTCGCCGCGGAAGGGGTGCGGATGAGCGCACAGCATCTACGCGATCTCAACCCAGAACGCCGGCACGCCGTGCTCGCGGCCACCGTCCTGCATCTTTCCCGCCATCTGACCGATTGCGCAATCGACGTGTTCAAGAAACTGATCGGCGCCTTGACGCGGCGCGCCGACAATCAGGCGACCGCCCGCATCACCCGTTCCGTCCGGGAGGTTCAAAAGCCGCTCAGGGACGTTTCGAAAGTTTGCCACGCGATCATCGAGGCCAGGGAGAAAGGCGAGGATATCGGCAGGGCGCTCGAACGGATCATTCAATGGCCGGGCTTCACGACCAGCGTTCAGGCGGTCGACACGCTGATTGCCCCGGACAGCATCGACGGGAAGATCGAAATGCTCCAGCGCTATCCGACAATCCGAAAAATGGCGCCGGAATTCCTGTCGGCGTTCGTGTTTCGTGGCCACGCCGTGGCGGCAAACCTCCTGCGGGCGCTGTCCACGGTCGCCGATCTGTACCGCACCCGGAAAAGAGCAATACCCGACAGGGCGCCCATATCGTTTGCGCCGAGAGGTTGGATGCCTCTCATCCTGCAGGATGGCAAGATCGATCGCAGGGCCTATGAACTCTGCCTGTTCAGTGAATTGAGACGCCGCCTCGATGCTGGCGATGTCTGGGTGGAAGGAGCCAAACGCTTCCAGTCCTTCGAGAGCTTCCTCATTCCCACGCCGACATTCGAGCTGATGCGCGAGGAGGGTCCGCTTCCGGTCGCCGTCGATACCGACGTGGAAACCTATCTGAAGCAGCAACGCCAGATCTTGAACGACGGGCTGAGTGACCTTTCCCGTTTGGCTGCCGCCGGCGAACTCGACGATGTCGAATTGACCGGCGCGGGTTTCAGCGTCACGCCGCACAAGGCCATGTTTCCGGATATCGCGAAGGCGCTGAAACGACAAGTGGAAGGCCGCCTGCCGGCGATCCGCATCACCGACCTTTTGCTTGAGGTGGATACACACACGGGATTTTCCAACGCCTTCACCCATCTGCGCACCGGGCGGACAGCCGACAACAAGCTTGCGCTTCTTACCGCCATCCTGGCGGACGGCATCAATCTCGGCCTCACCAGGATGGCGGATGTCTCTCCCGGGCTGACGATGCGCCAGCTCGCCTGGGCGCACGACTGGCACATCCGGGAAGAAGGCTACACTGCCGCGCATGCCATCCTCGTCAACGCCCAGAGGCAATTGCCGCTGGCCGGATTGTGGGGCGACGGAACCACTTCTTCCTCGGATGGGCAGTATTTTCCGGCGGGAGGGCATGCCGAGGCGATCGGCGACCTCAACGCCCGCTATGGCCCCAATCCCGGCGCCAAATTCTATCGCTTCACCTCCGACCAATATGGCGCTTTCCATATCATCGCCATGAATGCCAATGCGAGCGAGGCCATATATGTCCTCGACGGTCTCCTCTATCATGGCAGCGACCTCGCCATCGAAACCCACTATGTCGATACCGGCGGGGTCAGCGACATGAGTTTCGCCCTCTGCCACCTCGTCGGTTTCCAGCTCGTGCCTCGCCTGCGCGGTCTCAAGGATCGCAAGCTTTATCTATTCCCGGGCGACACGCCTCCCGAAAACCTGGCATCGCTCGTCGGCGAGCCCATCAACGTCGAGCGGATCAAGGCAAACTGGAATGACATCCTGCGCCTT
Organism: Sphingobium sp.; assembly: GCA_050176605.1. Taxonomy (GTDB): domain Bacteria; phylum Pseudomonadota; class Alphaproteobacteria; order Sphingomonadales; family Sphingomonadaceae; genus Sphingobium. The sequence goes on from JBFXHW010000224.1 coordinate 4,370, forward strand.
GTCACGACGATCCGCTCCGGCCAGGTCCGCCCTTCGACCCTGCTGGCAAAGCTGTCCGCATTCCCGCGCCAAAACGGACTGGCGCTGGCGCTGCGCGACATCGGGCGCATCAATCGGTCCATCTTCCTGCCCCAATGGTGGCAGAACCCCGAAATGCGCAGGAATGCCACCGCCGGGCTCAACAAGAGCGAGGCCCAAAATACCCTGGCTCGCGCGCTGTTCTTCAACCGGCTCGGAGAGCTGCGGGACAGAACCTTCGAGAGCCAGTTCTATCGGGCGTCCGGACTGAACCTGCTGATCAACGCCATCGTCTACTGGAACACGCTCTATCTCGAACCGGCGTTCGTCGAGCTTAACCAGGAGGGCGTCGCCACGCCGCCCGACGTGATCAAACACATCGCTCCGCTCGGATGGCAGCATATCAGCCTCACCGGCGATTACATCTGGACCCCGACAGACAGCCTCGATCTCAGGCCGCTACGGTGCGAAGCATCTATGCTGGCAGCCTGATCACCCTATGTTCTCAAAAGTCGGACAGATTCATCACTTTCGTGTCGTGACGCCTCTCTGATCGGCCGGGCGGTGTGACCATGAAACGCATGTCGTTTGATTTCCAGACCGTCATGTCCGGCCTGGCGGTCATGGGGATGATCCTGGCCATAGTCGGGATCTGGCCACCAGCGAAAGAGCTCTCCGCTCTCCGATAGATCGGAAGAGCGTCG
>JBFXHW010000225.1:0-5065 GCA_050176605.1 Sphingobium sp.
TTTCGTTCTTGGTGTTATCAGCCTCCTCCTTCGAACAGGCAGCGAGGCCAAGCGAGGCGGCGACAACAAGCGAAAGAGCGATAGTCTTGGTCATGGGCAAACCCCTTCTCAGAGATACAACCACGCAGACTTCTCTCGGAGAAAAGCTCACCCCCATTAAGCCTGCGGGAGCGATTCCTAATGCGTTGACAAGGTTAACGCAAGCCGATCCTTGCCTTCCGAAGCTGCAAAATTCCAATAATAATAACAATAACAAAGGATTATGAGAGTTTTGAGACGGTGGTTGACCTATATAAAGAATTCTTTATATGGAACCGCATGAGCGACCTTCTGACGACATTCCGGGCTCTGGCGGACCCGACCAGAGTGCGCATCCTGCACCTGTTGGGGACGATGGAGCTTTCCGTCGGCGAAGTTGCGCAAGTGGTCGCACAAAGCCAACCGCGCGTTTCCCGGCATGTCAAAATCCTTGCAGAGGCCGATCTGATCGAGCGGCGAAAGGAAGGAAACTGGGTCTTTCTCCGCCTCGCCTCATCTTCGCTCTGCCGCCAGTTGCTGACGATGTTCGACGATGTGCCCGAAGACAAGAGCGAGGGTCTGTGGCTGAAGGCTGACCTTGCCCGGCTCGCCGCCGTGCGCGCAGACCGGCTGCGCTCGGCCGACGACTATTTCGCGGCCCATGCCGAAGAATGGGATGCAATTCGTTCTCTGCATGTACCCGAGGCGGATGTCGAACAGGCGATGACGGCAATGCTCGGGGAGGAACGCTTTACGCACCTGCTCGATCTCGGCACAGGTACCGGACGGATCATCGAACTGTTCGGAACGCGGGCAGAGCGGGTCAGCGCGATCGATCGTAGTCCCAACATGCTCCGGCTGGCGCGGTCCAAGCTTCCGGAAGAGAATATGGACAAGTTCGACCTTCAGCTCGGAGATTTCTGCAGCCTGCCCTTCGAGGACGGCCTGGTCGATCTCGTTACCGCCCACCAGATCCTGCATTACAGCCCCACGCCCGATGAAGCCATCGCCGAGGGCGCGCGTGTTCTGCGGACGGACGGACGGATGCTGATCGTGGATTTCGCGCCGCACGATCACGAGGAGCTGCGCGCGCGCGACCAGCATGAACGTCTGGGCTTTTCGACCGGGCAGATCAGCGCCTGGTTTGAAAGTGCCGGGCTCGATCTGGAAGCCGAAGAAACGCTGCCGGGCGGAAAACTCACGGTCAAATTGTGGCTCGGCCGCCGCCAGAAAACCAAAATCCTGCCTATCAGGGAACGAAGGACGATATGAACGCCGAACATAGCGCGCTGTCCGAAGCGCGAAGAATATTGGAAACGCCGCTCTATGCGGATCTGGGCGGTGACGCCGAGGTCAGCTTCGAATTCTTCCCGCCCAAGACGGAAAAGATGGAAGAGCAGCTCTGGCACAGCGTCGAAACGCTGGCCCCGCTGGCGCCGCGTTTCGTTTCCGTCACCTATGGAGCGGGCGGATCGACCCGCGAACGGACGCATAACACCGTTTCCCGGATCGTCCGGGAAACCGCCATTCCCGCCGCCGCGCACCTGACTTGCGTTGCCGCCAGCAAGCAGGAGATCGCCGAAGTCGCCGATGCCTATTGGCAGGCCGGGGTGCGGCATATCGTCGCCCTGCGCGGCGATCCGCCGGAACCGGGCGCGAAATTCGTCCCTCATCCAGATGGCTATGATCGCGCCGCCGATCTGGTCGCGGGGCTGCGCGCGCAGCATGATTTCGAGATTTCGGTGGCGGCCTATCCTGAAATCCACCCGGATGCCCATAGTGCGCAGCAGGACATGGATAATCTGAAGCGCAAGATCGACGCCGGGGCGACGCGCGCGATCACCCAGTTCTTTTTTTCGCCCGACGCCTATTTCCGCTTCCGCGACGCCTGCGTCGCCAACGGCATCGATGCGGAAATCGTGCCGGGCATACTGCCAGTCACCAATTTCGCGCAGGCGCGGCAGTTTGCCGGATCCTGTGGCGCACGCATACCAGGGTGGATGGCGCGCCTGTTCGAGGGACTGGACGATCATCCGCCAGCGCGCCAGCTGATCGCCGCGACGATCACCGCAGAGCTTTGCCGCAAGCTTTATGCCGACGACGTGCGCGGTTTTCACTTCTACACACTCAACCGGCCGGAACTGAGCTATGCGATCTGCCATCTGCTCGGCCTGCGCGCTGGGGAGAAGCAGGCATGAGCGGCCGCGATGATGCGGAAGCGGCTTTCCGCGAACGGGCCGCACGCAGGATCATGATCTTCGATGGGGGCTATGGCACCGCGATCCAGAAATACCGGCTCGCGGAAGCTGACTATCGCGGCGACCTTCGCCTCGAAAAGGAGCAGAAAGGCAATAACGACCTGCTGTGCCTGACCCGCCCCGATGTCGTAAAGGCGATTCACGCCGCCTATATCGAAGCGGGCGCCGACATGGTCGAGACAAACACTTTCAGCAGCACCCGCATCGCCCTTTCGGACTATGGATGCGAACATCTGGTCTGCGAAATCAACGTCGCGGCGGCACGGCTCGCGCGCGAAGCCTGTGACGAGGCCGAGGCGAAGGATGGCGTGCGCCGTTTCGTCGCCGGCGCCATCGGCCCGACCAACAAGACGCTTTCCATCTCTCCCAAGGTCAATGACCCGGCATTTCGCGAGGTGGATTTCGACGCGCTGAAGGCCCAGTATCGCGAGCAGTGCGATGCGTTGATAGAGGGCGGCGCCGATTTCCTGCTGATCGAAACCTGCTTCGACACGCTCAATGCCAAAGCCGCCGGAATGGCGGCGCGCGAAGCGGAAGCGGCGTCCGGTCGCCCGGTTCCGTTGATGATCAGCTTCACCATCACGGACATGTCGGGGCGCAACCTGTCGGGCCACACCGTTGCCGCCTTCTGGTATTCTGTACGGCATCTGAAGCCGCTCACCATCGGCATAAACTGCGCATTCGGCGCGGACAAGCTGCGCCCCTATCTGGTCGAGCTTTCAAAGATCGCCGATGCGCTGATCCTGGCCTATCCCAATGCCGGCCTGCCCAATGAGCTGGGGCAATATGACGAATTGCCTGAGCAGACCTCCGCCATGATACGGCAGTGGACCGACGACAGGCTGGTCAACATGGTCGGTGGCTGCTGTGGCACGACGCCCGAGCATATCGCAGCGATAGCAAAGGCCGTGGCGGAATCCGCCCCGCGTATTCCACCCAAGCCGCCCGTCGTGACCCGCCTCGCGGGCCTTGACCCCATGCATATTGCCGCGTGAGCCAGTCCATGAATCAGCAAAGCACCGCTTCCTTCGTCAACGTCGGCGAGCGCACCAACGTCACCGGTTCGGCAAAGTTTAAAAAACTGATCATGGCTGGCGACTACACCGCCGCCGTCGAGATCGCACGACAGCAGGTCGAGAACGGCGCCCAGATCGTCGACGTCAACATGGACGAGGGCCTGCTCGATTCGGAAAGTGCGATGGAGCAATTCCTGAAGCTGATCACCGCCGAGCCCGACATCAGCCGCGTGCCGGTGATGATCGACAGCTCGAAATGGAGCGTGATCGAGGCGGGCCTCAAATGCGTGTCGGGCAAGCCTATCGTCAACTCGATCAGCATGAAGGAAGGCGAGGCAGCGTTTCTGGACCATGCGCGCAAATGCATGGCCTATGGCGCCGCCGTCGTGGTGATGGCGTTCGACGAAACCGGACAGGCCGACACGAAACAGCGCAAGATCGAAATCTGCGAGCGCGCCTACAAGCTGCTGACCGGCATAGGCTTTCCGCCTGAGGATATCATATTCGATCCCAATGTCTTTGCTGTGGCGACCGGGATCGAGGACCATAACAATTACGCCGTGGACTTCATTGAGGCGGTCAGTGTCATCCGCGAACGCTGCCCCCATGTCCATTTCTCCGGAGGCCTGTCGAACCTCAGCTTCTCCTTTCGCGGCAACGAGACCGTGCGCCGCGCGATGCACAGTGTCTTCCTCTACCACGCGATCCCCGCCGGGCTCGACATGGCGATCGTCAATGCTGGCCAGCTCGATGTTTACGACACGATCGACCCGGAACTGCGCAAGGCGTGCGAGGACGTGGTGCTCAACACCGATCCGGAGGCGGGAGAGCGGCTCGTCGCGCTTGCCGAAAGGTTCAAGGGCACCGATGCCGCCGCCGAGAAGGCGGCGGAGGAATGGCGCGGATGGCCGGTCGAGAAACGGTTGGAGCATGCGCTCGTCAAAGGCATCGACGCCCATGTGATCGCCGACACGGAGGAAGCGCGCCTTGCCGTCGCGGAGCGCAGTGGCCGTCCGATCGAGGTGATCGAGGGGCCATTGATGGACGGCATGAACGTGGTCGGAGACCTGTTCGGTTCCGGCAAGATGTTCCTGCCGCAGGTCGTCAAGTCCGCCCGCGTCATGAAGCAGGCCGTTGCCCATCTTTTCCCCTCTATCGAGGCAGAAAAGGATGCGAATACAAAGGGCAAGGGCCTGATCGTCATGGCGACCGTCAAGGGCGACGTTCATGACATTGGCAAGAACATCGTCGGTGTCGTCATGCAGTGCAACGGGTTCGAGGTGATCGACCTCGGCGTCATGGTGCCCTGGGCGGACATATTGAAGGCCGCCACAGACAATGATGCCGACATGATCGGCCTGTCGGGACTCATCACGCCCTCGCTCGATGAAATGGTGACGGTCGCGGAGGAAATGCAACGCGCCGGGCTGAACATACCGCTGCTCATCGGCGGCGCGACCACGTCGAAGGTACACACCGCGCTCCGGATCGATCCCGCCTATGAGGGCCCGGTCATCCATGTACTCGACGCGAGCCGCGCGGTGGGCGTGGCGACAGCCCTCGTCTCCGACACGCAGAAGCAGGGGTTCGTCGGCCAGACCGCCGAAGACTATCAGCACATCCGTGACGCCCGTGCAGGCAAAGGGCAGAGCGCGCTGGTCTCGCTCGCGGACGCGCGCGCAAATGCATTCGAGGTCGACGCAACGCTGAAGCCATCCGCCCCCAAACGACCCGGTGTTCATGTGTTTCCCGCATGGGACCTCGCCGACCTGC
>JBFXHW010000226.1:0-5061 GCA_050176605.1 Sphingobium sp.
CGAAACACTCGTAACCCGGTTGCGCCAGCTCGCCGCTTCGTGGCGGCATCCCGGCCGGATCGACAGGGAGGTTGTGCTACGCGCTTCTCCGGCCGGTTTCTCGCTCCAGTGTATTGGCATCGGAGCATCGACCGGCGGCATTCATACCCTCGGCGAACTCCTGTCCGGCTTCACCGCCCCGCCGGGGGTGCCGATCCTCATTACACAGCATCTGCCCGAGCCGTTCATCCGCTATTATGTCCAGCAGGTTTCGCGCATGATCGACCTGCCGGTCCAGATCGCGGTGGAGGGCACCATTTTGCGGCCCGATCATGTCTATGTCGCTCCGGGCGAATCAAGTCTCTCCTGTCAGCGGTTTGGCTCTGTCGTCAGAGCGGTTCTGCTGCCGCAAAGGGATCCCGCGACGCAGGCGCGCCCCTCCGTCAATTTCATGTTTTCCGCAATGGCGGAGTGCTATGGCGACGGTGCTCTCGGTATTGTCCTGACCGGCATCGGACGCGACGGAACGTTCGGCGCGGGCAGGATCGTCGATGCGGGCGGCGCGATCGTTGCGCAGGATCGCGACAGCAGCGTCGTCTGGGGCATGCCCGGTTCTGTCACGCGGGCGGGTTTCGCCTGCGCCAATCTGCAGCCTGACGAGATGCCAGGGTACATCGCCAGGCTGGCGGGCGCAGAATCGTGAAGGCCGAGACGCTCACCCCCGCGATGCGCATGCTGGCTTCGACGCTTGAGGCCCGGACAGGCCAGATATTGTCCGAGAGCCGGCTCTGGCGACTGGAAACATCGTTGAAGCCGGTACTGCGCGCCAACGGCCTCAGGACGCTCGATCATCTGGCCGCGAAGATCGAGGCCGAACCCAATGGCGTACTGGCGGTGGACGCGGTCAATGCGCTGCTGAACAACGAGACCAGTTTCTTTCGCGATGCGCATATCTTCCGGCTGCTGGCGGAAGAGCTGCTACCGGGTCAGATGGAACGCATCATGGCGGAGGGCCGCCACAAGAAGCAGCTTCGCATCTGGTGCGCGGGCTGTTCGACCGGACAGGAGGCGTTCTCGCTGGCCATGATGTTCCGGAACCGGATGGAGAACTGGCCGGGCTGGCGCCTGCAGATACTGGCGACGGACGTTTCCCGCGCGGCGATCGACCGTGCACGCTCGGGTCTGGTCCCGCAAATGGAGGTGCAGCGCGGGTTGCCGATCAACGACCTGCTGCGCTGGATGGAACCCGACGGTGATCAGTGGCGTGTCAGTTCCGAGCTTCGGCAAATGATCGATTTCCGGGTGGACAATCTGTGCGCGCCTTCGGCGCCATCGGGTGACTATGATCTCATTTTCTGCCGCAACGTGCTTCTCTATTTCAATGGAGAACGGAAGAAGCAGATATTCTCCCTTCTTGCCCGGCACTGCGCGATAAACGGCTATCTGTTGTTGGGAGCTGGCGAAACCGTGATCGGCCATACCGACGATTTCGTGGCCAGCCAGCGTTTCCGCGGCACCTATCAGCGGATCGACACGGCCCTATTGGCCGCCAATATCTGACGGAGCCCAAGCGCCGCTACGCCGAAATCTGCGCTTGATCGGCCCGGCGTTGTTCGCCATGGTTGCGCGTCCGTTCCGGGGCGGAACCCGGACTGCGCACTGGCGGTTTGGATGTAAGGAAAGTCAGGTGCGAGAAAGGCATTCACCCAATTTTGACGAGCGTAAGCTGCCGGTCTCCATGCTGGTGCTGCATTATACCGGTATGCCTGATGCCCAGAGCGCGATCGACTGGCTCGCCAATCCGGAATCGAAGGTTTCCGCCCATTATGTCGTAACCGAGGAAGGCGAAATCGTCCGCATGGTGGCCGAGGAAAAGCGGGCCTGGCATGCGGGCAGAAGCTGGTGGCGCGGGATCAGCGACGTCAATTCGGCCAGCATCGGCATAGAGATCGTCAATCCCGGGCATGAATGGGGATATCGTGATTTTCCCGAAGCGCAGATAGAGTCCTTGATTCCACTCGTTCACGAGATCGTGACACGGTACGGCATCTCGCGCGGTAATATCGTCGGGCACAGCGATGTGGCGCCCGGCCGCAAGCTGGATCCGGGAGAACTCTTCCCCTGGGCCCGGTTGGCGCGGCTGCGGCTCGCCCTGCCACGGCCGACCAAGCATCTGATGGATCCGTTGTGGAGCGACAGCGCGTTCATGCTCGCGCTCGAACGGTTCGGTTACGACATCAAGGAACCGGAGGCTGCGGTACGTGCGTTCCAACGCCGTTTTCGGCCCGAAATTATCGACGGCATCATCTGCGGCGAATGCCGTGCGATCCTGCTCGCGCTGCTTCTGCCAAAACCCACTGGCGACGAATAAGATTGGGCATTATAATGGCGCTTGCCAGAGGGTCGGGCGGCCGCGGCTCGCGCATGATAACACATGCGCGGGGCGAGGAAAGTCCGGGCTCCACGAAACAACGGTGCCGGTTAACCGCCGGCGAGGGTGACCTCAGGGACAGTGCAACAGAAAGCAGGTCGCGTTTGTCGCAAGACTTTGGGTTTCGACCGCGTGACAGTGAAAGGGTGCGGTAAGAGCGCACCGCGCCCCCGGCAACGGCGGGCGGCACGGTAAACCCCACCGGGAGCAAGACCGAATAGGGACGGCGCGCTCCGCAGCGATGCGGAGCAGGGTGTTTCGCCCCAGACCGTCCGGGTTGGTTGCTTGAGGGCCGGAGCGATCCGGTTCCTAGAGGAATGGCCGCCCATCCGTCCGCGCGTCCCCTCCGGGATACGGCGGCGCGGTGGACAGAACCCGGCTTACAGACCCTCTGGCAGACTTTCCGTTTCTCCGCCTTTTCTCCGACACATCCCTTCGCTACATTGGTCGCTTATGGCAAAACCGGGACGAACGAATGACTGGGGCTTTCCCCGCTGGCGCGGCTATGGCGGCGAGCGTGGCGCGCAGAAGGTGCGTCTGTGCGACAGGCACGGGTGCGACCGAGCGGGGGATTGTCCCGCGCCGAAATCTCCCAACAGCCGCGAGCGCTGGTATTTCTGTCAGGCCCATGCCGCCGAGTATAACAAGGGCTGGGACTATTTTCAGGGCCTGGACGAGGAAGAAAAGGCGCGGCGCGAGCATGACGAGCGGCGCGACGCGGGAGGCTTTTCGGGTGGAGCCTTCTATGGCTGGGGCGCGCCGGGCGACGGCACGCGCAGCCGCGACGAGATGCGCGCGCTGGAGATACTGGAGGTCGAGGCAGACGCCGATTTCGAGACCGTGCGCAAGAGCTGGCGCAGACTGGCCAAGGCAAACCACCCCGATGTGAAGCCCGATGACAAGGATGCCGCGCTCCGCTTTCAGGCCATTCAGGCCGCTTATGACGTGCTGAAGGCGGCGGAGGAACGGCGGAACTGGAAGCCGCAATAGGCGGCGGGGCGTTCAGGCGGCCTGCACCGACTCAAGCGCCTTCGCCGCCGCCATACCGATCGCAAGCGATCTCTTGCGAGCCTCGGCGTCGAAAATCATGCCACTGACCATCACCTCGTCGATGCGCGTGCGGCGCAGGAATGCTGAGAGATCGCGCGCGATATCGTCCTGTGTGCCGATGCTCGAACAACTGAGCACATTCGCCAGCATCGCCTGAGCCTGTGGCGGAAGCATGTCGCGATAACCGGCAATGGGCGGCGGCAGGCGGCCCGGTCTGCCGGTGCGCAAGGCAACGAATGCCTGCATCATCGAAGTGGCGACCAGTTCGGCTTCTTCCGCTGTGTCCGCCGCGAAGATGTTGAATCCCGCCATGGCATAGGGAGCCGCCAGCTGCGACGAGGGCCGGAAATCGCGGCGATAGATATGGAGTGCCTCGTCGAGCATGTCCGGCGCGAAATGCGATGCGAACGCATAGGGAAGGCCAAGCGCGGCGGCGAGATGTGCGCCATAGAGGCTCGATCCCAATATCCAGAGCGGCACGTCCTCGCCCGCGCCGGGGGTCGCGAGGAAACCGCGCTCGCCGTCGCCCGCGAAATAGGACTGGAGCTCCATTATGTCCTGGGGAAAACTGTCGGTGCCGCTCATCAGGTTGCGGCGCATCGCCTGCGCCACGCGCTGGTCGGAACCGGGCGCGCGGCCGAGGCCGAGGTCGACGCGCCCCGGAAACAACGCGGCCAGCGTGCCGAACTGTTCGGCGATGGCGAGCGGGGCATGGTTGGGCAGCATGATGCCGCCCGCGCCGATGCGGATGCGGCTGGTCGCATGGCCGACATGGGCAAGCACGACCGATGTCGCGGCCGAAGCGATGCCCGGCATGCCGTGGTGTTCTGCCGTCCAGTATCGCTCATAGCCCAGCGTCTCGGCATGGGCGGCGAGATCGGCGGCGCGCCGGAGCGCCCCGCAGACGGTGTCGCCTTCGACGACGGGGACGAGATCGAGCAGGGAAAGTTTCACCATCGCCGCAATATGGGTGCCGCGGTGCGTTCCGTCACCCCCTTTTTGCGGCAAGGTTTCAGGCGTAGCGCGCGGCCGTATCGCGGATCAGCGCGATCATGTTCGGAATGCCCTGCGTGCGGTTGGAGGAGAGTTGGTTGCGCAAGTCGAATGGCGCGAGGGCGCCCTCCATGTCGGTCGCGGCGATTTCCTGAGGCGTTCCGTCCTGCACCGTCTTCAGCACCAGCGCGATGATGCCCTTGGTGATTGCGGCATTGCTGTCGGCGAGAAAATGCAGCCGGCCGTCGTCCAGCCGCGTCGGATAGACCCACACCGCCGCCGAACATCCGCGTACCAGCGTCGCGTCGGTCTTCAGCGCATCGGGCATCGGCTCGAGTTCGCGGCCGAGATCGATCAGCAGGCGATAGCGATCGTCGGCATCGAGGAACTCATATTCCTCGTAAATGTCAGCAAGTGCGTTCATGCGGGGGCATATAATGAGAAAACGGGGAGAAGGAAGGGGCGGGGGCTGCCGTCTTCCTCTCCCCGTCCGACATCGCCGCGGCCCCTGTTGATCCGCGACGCTGCGAAAGGATCACCCCCGGTCGCGCAGTTTTTCGATCTCGCGCTCTAGGTCGGAGGTGTTGTCGGTCGCCAGCCGTTCGAGC
>JBFXHW010000227.1:0-5059 GCA_050176605.1 Sphingobium sp.
GTGCTTCAGATCGTCCGATGAAAGGAAGTCGTCGTCTGGTTTGCGCCGGGGGCCATCCGTACGCAACGGGGGCCAGGCGGCGGTCGTCAAAAGTCGAAGTCCGTCGCATAATTCGACGTCAGCGCGCGCCACATAGCACGGATCGCCCATAACGCCTAATTGTTGCGCGCTTTGGCTGGCCAGCGGCGCGCGCAACTGCCAAAGGGCACACAGCGGAAGGAGCGCACAGATGGCAGGCGATGACGAAGACTATGTCTATGACGAGGACAGCGGCGAATGGATGCCCGCCTCCGAACTCGCCGCGAAACGCGCGGCTGACGAGGCGGTGGAAGTGCGCGATGCGGTGGGCAACCTGCTGGCGACAGGCGATGCGGTGACGCTGATCAAGGATCTGACGGTCAAGGGCGCGGGCCAGACGCTGAAGCAGGGCACGCTCATCCCCTCCATCCGGCTGACGGGCGACGCGCAGGAGATTGACTGCCGCTATCCGGGGATCAAGGGGCTGGTGCTGCGCGCCGAATTCGTGCGCAAACGCTGATCCGGCGGGCCGCGAATCGGACGTATCGGACACATCCCTTTAAAAAAAGTCCGGCCCGCCCCCAAAACGCCGCAAGGGCGCAAATTTCGACGCATACGGGGGTTGAACGCGATCATGCCCCGCCTTCAACCACGCATGGGGGGCTGTAGGAAAGCGGCAATTGCCGCCTTCACCCCTGCTCCCGCGCGCGCCGGGCCGATTTCATGCGGCAGCGGCGTGCAGATGCGCTACACCGGGTGCGGGGCCTTCCGCCCCTGATTGGAACGGACATGGCCAAGGGCCAGAAGAAATCGAACAGGGAAATCCGCAAGCCCAAGGCGGCGAAGCCCCCCAAACAGAACGCCTCGCAACCCAGCCTCAAGCCGGGCGCGATCAAGGGGCTGGAACATATGAAGCGGGGGTGAGCGGGGGCTGGCGGGGCTTGCCCCCGGTCAGAACCCGTCCGCTGCAACTGGCAAGGCCTGCCCTTGATTACGCGGATTTGCACCTTTTAATGAAAGCCTGCCCTTGATTAGAAGTGCAATATGCACTCTAATTCAGCGCAGGGTTTAACCAGAGGCGGGCATGGCATCGCAATCAAGGGCTGGCCGTTATGTCCGGCAGCCGAACCACTATTCGGCCTTCATGCCCGAGCCACTGCCGCCGGTCCCGCCGATTGCCATTGACGGCGTGATGCAGACGATGCTGTCCAAGGCTGACCTTGCGCTGGGCCGGCTCGACGGGTCAATCCAGACGCTGCCCGATCCAGACCTGTTCGTCTTCATGTACGTCCGCAAGGAAGCGGTGCTGTCCAGCCAGATTGAAGGCACGCAAAGCTCGCTCAACGACCTGCTTGAAGCCGAAGCCGCAATTCACGATGCTGACCGGCCCGGCGATGTCGGCGAGGTGATAAATTACGTCAACGCGATGAACCATGGCCTCAAACGCCTGAACGAACTGCCGATATCGGTAAGGCTGATCCGCGAGCTTCATGAAAAGCTGATGCACGGCGTACGCGGCAAGAATGCCATTCGGGGCGAACTGCGCCGCAGCCAGAACTGGATCGGCCCCGGCGGATGCACGATCAGCGAAGCCGCGTTCGTGCCGCCGCCCCCGCACGAAGTCGAACGTCTGCTGTCCGAACTGGAACAGTTCATTCATACCGAAGGCGATATCCCGGCATTGATCAAGATTGGCCTGATTCACGCCCAGTTTGAAACGATCCACCCCTTCCTTGATGGCAATGGCCGGATCGGGCGGCTGCTGATCGCTTTCCTGCTGTGCGAGAAGGATATCCTGCTGAAGCCGGTGCTATACCTGTCATACTGGTTCAAGCTGCACCGCGCGCGGTACTACGAACTGCTCCAGGCGATCCGCGATTCCGGCGAGTGGGAGGAGTGGATCCTGTTCTTCCTCGAAGGTGTGGCGACGGTCAGCCTGGAGGCCACCGAAATTGCCCGCTCGATCGTTGCGCTGCGCGAAAAGCACCGACGGCTGGTGACCGACCGCTTCGGCCGCGCGGCGGGCAATGGCCTCAGGGTGCTGGAAGACCTCTACTCGCGACCATTCATCGACATTGCTGGAGTGCGCGAGAAGCTCGGCCTGTCCTTCCCCGCCGCCGCCGAACTGATCGACCGCTTTGTCGAGGCGGAACTGCTCGCGGAGATTACCGGGCGCGAGCGGTACCGGGTGTGGCACTACTTCCCCTATGTGCGACTGTTTTCGGATGTGGGGTGAGGGTGAGGATTGTTGCACCTGTCAACGAAACCGAACCAAGGCGACACGTACTCAAAACACCTGTTCTGGCGGCGTACGCGCTTCCAAATCCTCAAGGTAGCAGTTGATATTTCCCGTGATTTTCTCAAGTACGCTCTCGGCCAGAATCAGCAACTCGCCTGCGCTGGGATTTTCATCGGTCGGCGCCCCATGATACCGGCGCAAGTAATCAACGATCCTTTCGCGATCAGCCGTTTCAAGTGCCGCAAGAGGGCTTTCTGGTCGGTAGCCATGCAAATTGGACAAATGAACGAACGAGCAAGCAAAATCATAGGCGACCCGAGGCCATCCATCGATCCGGGAAATAAACTCGATCATTTGCCTGTCGGTTATTTTCGCAATTCCATTCGGGCCGCGAAATGTGCCTTTCAGGAAATTTGCAATGACAATGTCCCGATCCGCCGCCCCAAGGTCCAGGATGTATCGGATTCTAATCAGTGAATCGAGTTCTAGTCGAACGATTGAAACTGCAACGGACAGGATCGACGCATCAATCATGTGTCTCAACGCGACCTGATGTTCAGCAGAGCGTTGCCGGACAATCGACAGAAACTCGCCTACGCAATCAGCCCCCGACCTCGACATAGCAGAATCCTAACTTCGGCGCGGCTTAACCTCACTCCGCCTTCAAACAAACCTCCCCACCCTTCTCCTTGAACTTCGCTCAGAATCTGCGTTTTGGCCAGGCCTACGCCGCCTTCGGCGCAGGCGCGCCCCGCAACAGGCCTTCAGTGGAGAGGTCTTCGTCGATCTCAGGCCAGTGAATGCCGTAGCCCCCTGCGCAGGCCTGCCAGTCGGCGCGCTGTTCCGGTGTGGCGCGCGCGAGGCGCGGATACCATGCGAGGGGGACGGAGATGGTCCGCCCATCCATCAGGTCCACGACAAGGCTTTCGTCCGTGCAGCGCACGTCGCTCACTCGTTCGTCAGCAATCCGTTCCAAAATACTCACGCCATGCCTCCTGAAGGACTTCGCGATGATCGGCTACCAACGCAAGTATGACATTTATCTCTTTCGGACGGAAGCCGCGACTGCCCGACAGTTTCACGCGATCGAGCCAGACCTTGGCCGTCGCCTCGTCCCGGTCAATATGGACATGCGGCGGCTCGTTCGGTTCATGGCTGAAAAAATAGAACCGATACGGGCCAACCCGCAGCACCGTGGGCATTACTCGGCAACCGGAATGTAGAGGTCACCACCTTCGCGGTATTTCTCGGCCATTCCCTCCATCCCCTTCTCCGCATCCTCCGCCGCAACGAAGGTCTCCACCCCGGCGTTCTGCTTCGCCGCGAAATCGCGCACTTCCTGCGTGATCTTCATCGAACAGAATTTCGGCCCGCACATCGAGCAGAAATGCGCCGACTTCGCGCCTTCTGCGGGCAGTGTCTGGTCGTGGTACTGCTCGGCCGTGTCGGGATCGAGGCTGAGGTTGAACTGGTCGCGCCAGCGGAATTCGAAGCGGGCGCGGGACAGGGCATCGTCGCGGACCTTGGCCGCCGGGTGCCCCTTGGCGAGGTCGGCGGCGTGAGCGGCCAGCTTGTACGTCACCACGCCGACCTTCACGTCATCCCGGTCGGGCAGGCCGAGGTGTTCCTTCGGCGTGACGTAGCAGAGCATGGCCGTGCCGTACCAGCCGATCATCGCCGCGCCGATGCCGCTGGTGATGTGATCGTAACCCGGCGCGATGTCGGTGACGAGCGGGCCCAAGGTGTAGAACGGCGCTTCGCCGCAGGCCTCCAGCTGCTTGTCCATATTCTCCTTGATCTTGTGCATGGGCACATGGCCCGGCCCTTCGATCATCACCTGCACATCCTGCGCCCAGGCGCGCTTCGTCAATTCGCCCAGGGTGTAAAGTTCGGCAAACTGCGCCTCGTCATTGGCGTCCGCAATCGAACCGGGACGCAGCCCATCGCCCAGCGAATAGGCGATGTCGTAAGCCTTCATGATCTCCGTGATCTCGTCAAACCGTTCATAAAGGAACGATTCCTTGTGATGCGCGAGGCACCATTTGGCCATGATGGAGCCGCCGCGGCTGACGATGCCGGTCACGCGCCTGGCCGTCATCGGCACATAGGGCAGGCGCACGCCCGCGTGGATGGTGAAATAATCCACCCCCTGTTCGGCCTGTTCGATCAGCGTATCGCGGAAAATCTCCCAGGTCAGATCCTCGGCAATGCCGCCGACCTTTTCCAGCGCCTGATAGATCGGCACGGTGCCGATGGGGACGGGCGCATTGCGGATGATCCATTCGCGCGTGTCATGAATGTTGCGCCCTGTGGACAGGTCCATCACCGTGTCCGCGCCCCAGCGGATCGACCAGACCATCTTGTCCACTTCGGCGGCAACATCGCTGGCGACGGCGGAATTGCCGATATTGGCGTTGATCTTGACCAGGAAATTGCGGCCGATGGCCATCGGTTCCGCTTCCGGGTGATTGACGTTGCTGGGGATGATCGCGCGGCCGCGCGCCACCTCGTCCCGCACGAATTCGGGGGTGACGTAATCGGGGATCTCGGCGCCGAAATCCTGCCCGTCGCGGACGAGATCGCGGATCATCTCGCGCCCGAGATTCTCGCGCGTTGCAACATATTCCATCTCGGGCGTGATGATGCCGCGGCGGGCATAATGCATCTGGCTGAGGTTCGCGCCGGGTTTTGCGCGCAGCACCTTGCGCGCCGCGCCGGGAAAGGGCGGAACGCCGCCCGAACGATCCGGCCCCAGCTGGCCATTGTCTTCCGGCTTCACCGCGCGCGGGGCATATTCCTCCA
>JBFXHW010000228.1:0-5043 GCA_050176605.1 Sphingobium sp.
TTCCGATCTCCCTGCCGGAGTATTTGCGCCGGCAATCCTCTCAACTATCCATCCGTTTTCATTGTATGTTTTCGTTGATCCGTCCGACACACTCCGGGCAGCCTCAGCGCATGTAGCGCATAACACAAGTTCAAATTCCGGCCCGACTGTGGCACAAAAATGGCGCATGGCACGAACCGGTATCCGAAACAAGCGCCCCGCACTCGACGAGAGGGGTTTGCGCGACCTGGCGCTGGGCTATGCCGGGCGTTACGCGACCAGCCGCGAAAAGCTGATCCGCTATCTCGACCGCAAACTTCGGGAAAGAGGTTGGGAAGGGAAAGGTGTGGCCGATCCGGCAGCGCTGGCGACCGAGTTTGCGCGGCTGGGTTATGTGGATGACGCGGCCTATGCGCGAATGAAGGGCGAAGCAATGGAACGGCGGGGCCTTGGCGCCGCGCGCATCCGGGTGGCGCTTACAGCCGACGGAATTGCCGGAGAGGATAGGGATGCGGCGCTGGACAAGGCGCGGCGCGATGGCTGGCAGGCGGCTGAAATCCTCGCCAAAAGAAAGCGCATCGGTCCCTTCGCGGCGGAATCCGCTGATCCGCGCCTCCGTGAAAAGCATCTGGCGATTTTCCTCCGGGCGGGCCATGACATGGCCACTGCGCGTGCATGGGCAAGCGCGGCGCCAGGAGAGTTTCCCGAACGGAGCGACTGAATGCGTCCTTATCTGTTTCCGGTTGCAGGGTTGATGGCGCTGGTCGCCTGTTCGCCATCGTCTGATGAGTCAGCGCCGGGCACGAATACCTCGGAGCAGACGCAGCACCTGCGTAAAATCCCACTGGTCGTGCGCCATGGCGACGGCGCGCCCGATACGCGTTTGCAGATCGAGGTCGCGCTGACGCCAGAGCAGCAGGAGCGAGGTCTGATGCATCGTACCGATCTTAAACCGGGCGACGGAATGCTCTTCCCGATGATGCCGCCGCGAACGCCCAGTTTCTGGATGAAGGACACGCCGACGCCGCTCGACGTCGTCTTCGTCGGAACCGATGGCGAGATTGAACAGGTGGTCGCCCGCGCGAAACCCAATGACAAGACGCCGCTGTTCGTTGACGTTCCGGTATCCGGGGTGTTCGAATTGCGCGGCGGCGACGCAAAGGCTTTTGGGATCAGCGAAGGCGATATCGTCAACTGGGGCGATTGTTCGTCGCCGTCGCACCCGGCCGTCGCCTTGGACCAACTGAATTTCTGTCCCGGCCGATAGCCAATCCGCTTGCCAAGGCTGCCGGTTCGTCTTAATCGGCGGGCCATGGGATTGCTCATGAAAATCTTCACCTGGTGGGAAGGCGCCACGATCGGCACATCGCTGTTCAGCGCCCGGCACGGTTCCAAGGTCGGAGAGGATCATATGGGCAATGTCTATTTTGAGGGCGGCAAGGATGTGCACGGCAATCCGCGCCGCTGGGTGATCTACAACGGCTCCAACGACGCCAGCCGGGTGCCTGCCGAATGGCACGGCTGGCTGCATGGCAGCCTGGAAGGCCCGCCCGAGAGCAATCTGCCTCCGCCGCGCATCTGGGAAAAGGATTATGTTCCCAACCAGACAGGCACCGTCAATGCCTATCGTCCGCGCGGCAGCATAGAGGCCGGCGGCGCGCGCGCCATGGCTACCGGAGATTATGAGGCATGGACGCCCGACGCCTGATGCCGCGTCGCGTATTGTTTTCCGCGCCGCTGCTCCTGCTTCAGGCGTGCGGCGGAGGCGACCTGCCGCAGTCGACGGGCGGCAACACCGTAACGGAAGCCGATAGCGGCACGCCGCTGGCAACAGCGACCGGCATGACAGCCGGGACGACACCAATGGCCCAGCGCGAAGCCGTTGTCAGTCTGCTGAACAAGCGCAACGGCATCACCCGCGATCTGAAGATGAAGCCGGGCCAGGCGCTGCGCCTGGGCGACGCCATTATCAGGCTGCGCGCGTGCGAGACGACAGCGCCATGGGAAGAGCAGGAAGAGACGGGCGCGTTCGTTCAGCTCGACGTGCGTTCGCCCAGCACCGACAAATGGCACCGCATCTTTTCCGGGTGGGTGTTCAGGAACCGCCCGGACCGCAACGTCGTCGAACATCCGGTCTATGACGTCTGGGTCAAGAGTTGCGTAATGAAATGGCCCGAAACGGGGCCGGATACGGTGAAGCTTGGTGACAAGTCGGGCGCGAACGCCTCTGCCGCCTCCGGTCCCGGTCCGGTCGACAACAGCGCCGTTTCCTCCGCCAGCGAAACATCCGAAAGTGCCGCCGACAGCAACGAGTGATAGGCGTCACGCTCGATTTCGACCGCGCCGAGAGAGCGGAGATGATCGGTCATGAACTGGCAATCGAGCAATGTGCAGCCGGCTGCACGCAAGCGGGCTACCAGCCAGGCTAGTGCAACCTTGGAGGCGTCGGTCGCGCGGGAAAACATACTCTCCCCGAAAAAGGCGCGGCCCAGCGAGACTCCGTACAGACCGCCAACCAGTTCGCCGCCGATCCGGCACTCTATCGAATGGGCAAAGCCCAGTTCGTGAAGGCGTACATAGCTTTTCTCTATCGCATGGTTGATCCACGTTGTGGGACGGTCCGGCGCCGCCTCTGCGCATAACTGAACAACATCGCGGAAAGCGCGGTTCACGCTGACGGCAAATCGCTCCGATCGTATCGTCTTGGCTAGCGATCGCGAGAGGTGAAATGCCTCAAGCGGCAGAACGGCTCGCCGTTTCGGTTCGACCCAGTAGACGTCATCGACATCCCGATCGTCCGACATCGGGAATACGCCGATGGCATAGGCCCGTAGCAGGAGGAAAGGGTCGATCTGCATCGACCCGTCTATATGGAGTCGTGTCGATCCGTGCCAGCATCTTGCGCATCATGCGGCCGTGGCGATAGAGAAGGAGGGCGGCCGGACTGGTCGTCCAGGGGGATTCGCCGGCACTTGGAACCGCGGGCACAGGACAGATTTGACGACAAGGGCGTTTTTGCATCGCCTTGGCACACGCTGCTTGGTGCGGTGGCCTTCGTCTTCGCCGTATTCCTTGTCTCGTCGGAGCTTTACGTCCTGGAAGGATGGAGCCTGGGCGACGCCACCTATATGGTTATCCTCACCATCTTTTCGGTCGGTTATGGGGAAGTTCATCCGATAAATACCGCCTGGCTGCGCACCATCACGGTGTGCACCATGGTGCTTGGCTGCACCGGCATGATTTTTGCCACTGGTGCGCTGGTTCAGCTTTTCGCCTCCATCCAGCTCAGGAAGGTTCTGGGACTCAACGCCATGCAGAATGAGATCGATCGCCTCACCGGTCATGCCGTCATCTGCGGCTTCGGCCGCATCGGTGTGCAACTCGCGTTGGAACTGAATCGCGCGGGTACGCCATTTGTGGTTCTGGAACGCGATGTCGCGAAGATCGCGGAGGCCGAAGGCATGGGCTATCTGTGCCTGCGCGGCGATGCGACCGACGAAAGCGCGCTGAAGGCTGTGAATATCGGGAAGGCGCGCGTGCTGGCGACGGTCCTGCCCGACGATGCCGCGAATGTCTTCATCACCCTTTCGGCACGCAACCTCAATTCGTCGGTCCAGATCATCGCGCGCGGCGAGGCCCCCACCACGGAAAACAAGCTCTATCATGCCGGGGCGGACAAGGTTGTTCTTCCCACCCATATCGGGGCTGAACGCATTGCTGAGATGATTCTGTATCCGACCACCGCTGCCTTTGTCGGCAGTTCGGATCAGATGCGCGACATGAAGCGTGGGCTGCACGAATTTGGACTGGAACTGGAAACGGTAACGGCAATTCCCGATAGCGCGATGATCGGTGAGACGGTGGGCGAAGCGGAGCGCAGGTCGCAGGGCGCCTTCTTCATCGTCGAGATCAGGCGCCAGGGCGGGCCGACCATTGGCCATCCTGCAGAGGATGTGCGGATCGAGGCGGGCGACCAGATCGTCCTCGTCGTGCGCGGCAGCCGGGTTTCGGCGGGGGCGGTCTTCTCCAAGCCGGTGGTGCGTCGCCGGGTCGGCCGGGGCAATTATTGAACAGCGCCAGCGGAGCGCGAAAAGACACTATATATCTGCCTTGCGTCGCGGGGGCGTGCGGGCTAAAGCGCGTCCTCCGCCAGTACAGGAGTGTAGCTCAGCTGGTAGAGCGTCGGTCTCCAAAACCGAATGCCGGGGGTTCGAGTCCCTCCACTCCTGCCAAATCTTGCACATTCATGAGCGTGAGGCTATGGCGGCGGCGGTGTTCGCGGAACGGCGGCTCCCATCCGGCAAATGCCGGAGGGGGAGTTGTTGCTCCGCGGTTTGTGGTGTTTGAAAGACAGGTGGAAGAGCGTGGCCAAGACAACCCCGGCTCAATTCTTCAATCAGGTGAAGGCCGAAGCGTCGAAAATCGTGTGGCCGACAGGCCGCGAGACGATGGTGACGGCAGTCATGGTCATTATCATGACGACCCTGCTGGGCCTTTTCTTTTTCGGCATCGACAGTTTCTTCGGCTGGGTGGTCACCATGCTGCTTTCGCTGGCGACGGGCCGGTGATGCTGCGCACGCAGACAAGGATTTTGGCAAGGATTTTGGAACGATAATATGGCGCGCTGGTACATCATTCATGCCTATTCCGGCTTCGAGAACAAGGTCAGGGATTCGATCCTGTCCGAGGCCGAGCGCATGGGCCTGTCGCAACTCGTCGAATCGGTAGAGGTTCCGACCGAAACCGTGACAGAGGTCCGGCGCGGCAAGAAGGTTCAGTCGGAACGGAAATTCTTCCCCGGCTATGTGCTTGCCAAGCTGGCAATGAACGACGACGTTTATCACCTCGTCAAGAACACGCCCAAGGTAACGGGTTTTCTCGGCTCCTCCGGCAAGCCTCAGCCGATCAGCGAAGCCGAGGCCGCGCGCATCCTCAACACCAAGGAGGAGGCCGCCGCCGCGCCGCGCCAGAAGATCAGCGTCAATTACGAGATCGGCGACACGGTGAAGGTAACGAGCGGAAACTTCGCAAGCTTCACCGGCGTGGTCGAGGAACTGGATTTCG
>JBFXHW010000229.1:0-5020 GCA_050176605.1 Sphingobium sp.
GTGCGTAGGCACTCCGGAAAAGTTCGAGCCAGATCGGAAGAGGTACTCGATGTCGCAAGCTGCCACCGAAAACTATCTGGCCAAGTTCGGTGAGATCGAAGTTCAGCTCTCGGTCCAGCATTCGGCAGGTCGTCAACACCGACAGGTCGCGGAGTTGGCGACGGAGATCCGGTAGCGGCCACCTAACTGAACCCGCGTCATCATGATCCGCGTGTTGGGGGTTCAAGTCCCTCCTCAACCACCAATTCCTTCCCCGCAAATTTTCGTTTGCTTGACGCGCAGGCTGGCTGCCCCCCATATCGGGCTATGTCCGATCAACCCGCACTTGCAGCAACCCTGATCGTCGTGCGCGATCATCCGGCCGGGGGCGCACCGCAATATCTGATGGCCGAACGCTCGGCGTCCATGGCTTTTGCTGCGGGCGCTCTTGTCTTTCCGGGTGGTCGAGTCGATGAGCAGGACCACGACTTTGCGCGGTCGCTCGATCCAGAGGCTGCCGATCGGGACGATCTGAGCGCGCGCATCGCCGCCCTTCGCGAAACGATCGAGGAATGCGGCCTTGGTATCGGTGCGGGACGTTCGCTTTTCGCGGCGGAGGAAGCGAGGGCCGTCCGTGATGCCCTGCAAGCGGGTCAGGCGTTCGCGGAGATCGTGCGGGAGATGGATCTCACGCCTGGTTTGGGTGACCTCGTCCCCTTCACCCGGTGGTGCCCCCCCTCAGCCGGCAATCTTTCTCGTCGTTTCGATACGCGTTTCTATATCGCTGCAGTGTCGGAACAGGCCGATGCGCTGGAGCCAGATGGCGGCGAGACGGTAACGCTTGAATGGCTGACGGCACAGGACGCGCTCGACCGTGCCGCGGGCGGCGAAGCGAAGCTGATTTTCCCGACGCGGCGCAATCTGGAGCGGCTGGCCCAATGTCCTTCGGTGGAAGAGTTGCTGGCGCATGCGCGCGCTCACGAGCCCGCGCTGATAAGTCCGCGGGTCGAACGGCGCGATGGCGTGGATTATCTCTGTATTCCAGAGGGCCTGGGATATCCGGTCACGTCAGAGCCGCTTGAAACCGTGAAACGGGGCTGAGGCTCGCTGTGCCTATTGCGGCGTCAGCTTGAGGAGTCGCCCGTCCGCCCCATCCTCGAGCAGCCACACGGCGCCAGTCGGGTCGACCTCCACCTCCCGGATACGCTTCATCGTCCAGCGATCCGCTTTCCGTGCGTCAGTGCCGTCAATCGTGATGCGGATCAGCGCTTTGCCCGACAAGGCCCCCAACAGCAGGGAATTGCGCCACTGCGGGAAAAGATCGCCATCGTAATAGGCCATGCCCGCCGGCGAAATGGAGGGGTTCCACCAGACTTTCGGCGCAACGAAGCGATCGCTGGTCGAATGGTCCGGAATGGCCGCTCCGCTGTAATGCGAGCCGTTGGAGACACGCGGCCAGCCATAATTGCCCCCACGCTGGATCAGGTTGACCTCGTCGCCGCCGCGCGGACCCATTTCGTCTGCCCACAACCGGCCCCGGCTGTCGAATGTCAGGCCGAGTACATTGCGGTGACCGAGCGACCAGATCTGCGCGGTGACGCCTCCCTTTGCGGCGAAGGGGTTGTCGGCGGGCACGCTGCCATCGGGGTTCAGGCGGATGATCTTGCCGAGATTGGCCGACATGTCCTGCGCCGGATCGAACTTCTGCCGTTCGCCTGAACTGATGAAGATATGCTGGCCGTCGGGGGCGACGGCGATGCGATGGGAAAAATGGCCGCGGCCGGTTACCTTGGGCTGCTGCCGCCAGATGATCCTGAGATTCTGAAGCGCGAACGCGTTTTCGGCCATCGTGTTGATAAGGAGGTCCGCCCGCGCGACGACTGCCCCGCGCGTGTCGCCGGAGCCAGCCTCGACCCAGCTGAGATAGAGGGGGAAAAGCTTGTCGCTTGGGTCAGGATCGGGAGCCGCGACGATATCGCCGAGGCCGCCCTGTCCACCATAATCGACCTTTGGAATGCCGCTCACCTCCTGCCGCAACCCGCCGTTCGGATCGAAAATGACCAGCTTCCCGCCTTTCTCCGTGATGAGCAGATAGTGCCCATTGTCGACGAACGTCATGGCCCAGGGCTCGTCGAATGTAGCCACAGTGGTGGTGCGGAAAGGCTGACCGGGGGAGGGGGTGGCGGCTGACGCGGAGGTCGCATCTGTCCGACCCATGGATTCCGCCGCACCGTCAGACCCGCCGCAGGCCGACAGGCAAAGGAGCGTGGCAAGGATGGTCTTCGCATGGTGTCGCATCGTCAGTTTCCCTCGTCCGAACTGGCATTGTTCCTGTTTCCAACGCACCTGCGGGAAATTTGTTGTCAAAGCCGGATCGCGTGCCTATATCGCTCTTGCTTCCTGACATCGCCAAGACTGTCGGGCCGGGCCGAAAGGTTCCGGCGGCAAAGGCGCTTGTCTGCATATGAAAGGTACTGGACGCTGGTCGATCTGGCCGCCCTGACGCAATTGATCGAACCCGAGGTGAAGGCCCTGGGCTTCGATCTCGTGCGCGTCAAGATGTTCGGCGGCGACGATCCGACGCTTCAGGTGATGGCGGAACGCGCCGATACGCGGCAGCTCAATATCGACGACTGCGCAGCGATTTCACGCCGCCTTTCGGACATACTGGATGAGCAGGATCCGATCGAGGATGCCTACCGGCTCGAGGTCAGCTCGCCGGGTATCGACCGGCCGCTGACGCGTATTGGCGATTTCGCGGACTGGGCGGGGCACGAGGCACGTGTCAACGCAGTCGAGGCCGTTGAAGGGCGCAAGCAGTTCAAGGCCGTGCTGGCCGGGATCGACGGCGAAAAGGTTCTGCTCGACGATCCCAAGACCGGACGGGTCGAGATCGAATTCACCAATGTTCACAGCGCCAAGCTGGTGCTGACGGACAGGCTCATTTCTGCTACAATGCCGCTTTCCTCCGAAGGGGCGGACGAGTTTGAAACGGAAGGATAAGTAAAGATGGCTACCGCCATTTCCGCCAACAAGGCCGAGCTGATCGCGATCGCCAATTCGGTCGCATCAGAGAAGATGATCGACAAGGCTATCGTCATAGATGCGATGGAGGACGCGATCCAGCGCGCAGCCCGCGCGCGCTATGGCGCGGAGAACGACATCCGCGCGAAGCTGGACCCCGATACCGGCGACCTGCGACTTTGGCGCGTCGTCGAGGTAGTGGAAGCGGTCGAGGACTATTTCAAGCAGGTCGACCTGAAGCAGGCGCAGAAGCTGCAGCCCGGCTCGGTCGTCGGCGACTTCATCGTCGATCCGCTGCCGCCCGTTGATCTCGGCCGCATCGACGCCCAGTCGGCCAAGCAGGTGATCTTCCAGAAGGTGCGCGACGCGGAGCGCGAGCGCCAGTATGAGGAATTCAAGGATCGCGTTGGCGAGATCATAACCGGCGTCGTCAAGTCGGTCGAGTTCGGCCATGTCGTCGTCAATCTCGGCCGCGCCGAAGGCGTGATCCGCCGCGACCAGCAGATTCCGCGCGAGGTGGTTCGCGTCGGAGACCGGGTGCGCTCGGTCATCCTCAATGTCCGCCGCGAAAATCGCGGGCCGCAGATTTTCCTTTCCCGCGCGCATCCGGAATTCATGAAGAAGCTGTTCGCGCAGGAAGTGCCGGAAATCTACGACGGCATCATCGAGATCAAGGCCGCCGCGCGCGATCCGGGCAGCCGCGCGAAGATCGGTGTCATCAGCCATGACGGCAGTATCGATCCGGTCGGCGCCTGCGTCGGCATGAAGGGCAGCCGTGTTCAGGCGGTCGTGCAGGAAATGCAGGGCGAGAAGATCGATATCATCCCATGGAGCGAGGACACAGCGACGTTCGTGGTGAACGCGCTGCAGCCCGCGACGGTTTCGCGCGTCGTCATCGACGAGGACGAGGGGCGTATCGAGGTCGTGGTGCCGGACGATCAGCTCAGCCTCGCCATCGGCCGCCGCGGGCAGAATGTGCGGCTCGCGAGCCAGCTTACCGCCAAGGCGATTGATATCATGACCGAGGCAGACGCGAGCGAGAAGCGTCAGCGCGAGTTCGTCGAGCGGTCCGAAATGTTCCAGAACGAGCTGGATGTCGACGAGACGCTGTCGCAGCTTCTGGTCGCAGAAGGATTCGGCGAGCTGGAAGAGGTCGCCTATGTCGGTATCGAGGAACTGGCGACGATCGAAGGCTTCGACGAGGAGCTGGCGCAGGAGCTCCAGAGCCGCGCGATGGAAGCGCTGGAGCGCCGCGAGGCTGCCGCGCGTGAGGAGCGTCGGGCGCTGGGCGTCGAGGACGCGCTGGCCGATATGCCGCACCTGACCGAGGCGATGCTGGTCACGCTGGGCAAGGCCGGTATCAAGACGCTTGACGATCTGGCCGACCTTGCGACCGACGAACTGATCGCCAAACGGCGGCAGAGCGAGCGCCGCCGCGGCAAGGATGCACCCGAAGACAAGGGTGGCGTTCTCGCCGAATATGGTCTTTCCGAAGAGCAGGGTAACGAGGTCATCATGGCCGCGCGTGCGCACTGGTTCGACGATGAAGAAGGCGAGACGGCTGACAGTGGAACAGAAAGCGAGAGTGCCTGATGCCTTATGTGAAGATCGAGGTCGTCGGCCCGCTGACTCGCGAGGACAAGGCGATGATGGTCGAGCATGTGACCGGCATGTTCGTCGAGAAAATGGGCAAACCCGCCGCCAGCGTGTTCGTGGTGATCGACGAGAAGTCGGCTGACGACTGGGGCGCCCGCGGCAAGCTGATGTCGGAGCTCATGGCTCCGAAGGGGGAGGACGCAGATGCTGCGGACACTTCCCGATGATCGGCACACCGCTCTCGCAATAACTGAACGCAGGGAGGCGCTCTCATGACGGAGCGCCGCTGCATCCTTTCGGGCGAGCGTGCTTCGCCGGACCATCTTGTGCGGCTCGCGCTGTCGCCTGAGGGAGAGGTGATGCCTGACGTCCGTGCCAAGGCGCCCGGGCGCGGCGCGTGGATCGGTGTGAGCCGTGAAGA
>JBFXHW010000230.1:0-5016 GCA_050176605.1 Sphingobium sp.
GTCCAGCCCGAAGCATTGATCCTGTGTCTCGGCATGCGCGTCCATAGGGTGATCGCGCTAGGCCGCTTGCCCCGCCCTTGTCAATCGGCGGGTCCTGTTCCCCTTGGGAGTCAGGCGCTGCGCTGATGCGCTTCGAGCCAGCGAGCCAGTTCCGAAAAGCCCATCGGCATGTCGAAATGCAGGCCGATCATGCCTTCACGCAGCCAGCGAACCGTCGAGCTGCGGGGAGGCAGGCCAGTTACCCGGGTAAGAACCTTGTCGTCGATCTTGGCGCGGCCTGTCGTTTTGACGCACAGCCCGTGAAGCGAGATGTTGACCAGTTGGCCATTGATCGCGCCATGATCGGCGTCGAGCTGAACATCGGCTTCAGCCAGGAAACGCGGGGCACGCGGCAGCTTGCGCAATACGCTCCGGTTGGACCGGTTCTGAAGCAGGTCGCTCACTTCCACCGGTTCGTCGAACTCGATACCAGCTGCATGATCGCCGACCCAGCGCACCGTGCCGGTAACGACCTTGTCCGAGCGAAGCTCTATGGTGATCTTCTGATCTTTGGTCACGCCGTGATAAAGGTCCAGCTTCGCGCCTTCGCGCGACATGTTGCGTACCATGCACGCACTATCCTGACCGTTGATGACTGCCCGGCCGACTTTCAGGACGGTAACATAACGTTCCGAACCTTGGCGGCGATCCTCTACGGCGTGGAAGCTCTCGGCCTCCTCGCCCTGCTCTTCCGGAGTAATCTTGCTGTGTAGCATGTTAAGTTCCTGAAAAATATAGCGTACCAAAAGTCGCCCACATAAGCCGCTTATAGCCACCAAGGCTGATATCGTCGTTTCCGGATATGCCTAACAGACTGTTAGGAATGAATTTTTTTGTGTGACATCAGTGACCTAGCGCCGATGCGGCGCTTTATGGGGGTTTCCGCATGGTGCCTTTGCACTTTGCATCGGCAGCACTCGCGGCTATGGCGGCGCGATGAACGACGTCCAGACCCTAGGCAGACCCCAGCCAAAGAGCTGGATTGCCGCGCTTTCGCCCTATGTTCCGGGCAAGGCGTCCAATGCCGATGGGCGTCCCGTCGTCAAACTCTCTGCCAACGAAAATCCGCTGGGAACGGGCGACGCCGCGCGCGCCGCCTTCGCGGAGGGCAGCGTCGACCTCGCCTCCTATCCCGATCCCGCGGCTACCGGGCTTCGCGAAGCCATCGCCGCTCGGCACGGGCTCGATCCGGAGCGTGTGATCTGCGGGACCGGATCCGACGAGCTGCTGCACGTGGTTGCGGGTTGCTATGCCGGGCCCGGCGACGAAATCGTCTATGTGCGCTACGGCTTTGCGGTCTATGACATCGCCGCCCGCCGGGTGGGCGCCGTGCCCATCATCGCGCCCGACCACGACTATGGCACGGATGTCGATGCGCTGCTCGCCTGCGTGACCGACAGCACAAGGCTCGTCTTCGTCGCGAACCCTAACAACCCGACCGGCACCATGTCGTCGCGGGAAGAGATCGCCCGTCTGCATGCGGGCCTGCCATCTCATGTTGTGCTTGTGCTCGATCAGGCCTATGCCGAATATCTCGAACCCGAGGACGAGGATGGCGGCCTCGCCCTTGCGCGCGAAGCTTCCAATGTTCTCGTGACGCGGACCTTTTCGAAAATCCATGGCCTCGCCGCAGAGCGGGTGGGTTGGGCCTATGGCGCGTCCGGCATCATCGAAAACATGCATCGCATTCGCGGCCCGTTCAACGTCACGACCGCCGGGCAGGCGGCCGCCGTCGCCGCGATGGCCGACGAGCAATGGGTGGCCCGCAGCCGGGATCACAATCGCCAGTGGCGGCAATGGTTCTCGGACGAGGTCGCGGCAATGGGCAATCTCGGCCTGTCGATCGTCCCCAGCAAGGCCAATTTCGTGCTGACCCTGTTCAAGGGAAGGTTGACGGCGCAAGCGGCCTTCGAGGGGCTGATGCAGGCCGGCTATGCGACACGTTGGCTGCCGGGGCAGGATCTCCCGGATGGATTGCGGATCACGGTCGGGTCGGAGGCGCACATGCGTGATGTAGCCCGGTTGCTCAGGGACATGGCGGAACGGGCCTGAGATGCTGCCGTTCGAGCGTATCGCGGTAATCGGACTTGGCCTGATCGGCTCTTCGATCGCGCGCGGCATTCGCGCCGAGATGCCGGGCGCGCGGATCACGGGCTATGACGCTTCGCCTGAGGTTCGGGAGACTGCTCGCTCGATCAAGCTGTGCGACGATGTTACCGACAATGTTGGGGCGGCGGTGATTGACGCCGATCTCGTGATGCTGTGCGTGCCTGTTGGGTCGATAGGCGAGGTCGCCGCCGAATTTGCGGCTGATCTTCCCGCCGAAGCGATCGTCAGCGACGTGGGCGGATCAAAAGCGAGCGTGATAGAGGCGCTGGCAAAAGCTCTTCCCGGCGCCGTCGTTGTGCCGGGCCATCCGGTCGCAGGAACGGAAAACAGTGGGCCGGAGGCAGGGTTCGCCTCGCTTTTCAAGGGGCGCTGGTGCATATTGACGCCGCCCGAAGGCACGCCTGAACAGGCGGTCATCCGGCTTACCGCCTTCTGGGAGGCGCTCGGCGCTCAAGTGGAGATCATGGACGCGAAGCATCATGATCTGGTGCTTGCAGTGACTAGCCATGTGCCCCACCTCATCGCTTACACGATCGTCGGAACGGCGAGCGATCTGGAGGATGTCACCCAGTCAGAGGTCATCAAATATTCGGCGGGCGGCTTTCGCGACTTTACCCGCATCGCGGCGTCCGATCCCACGATGTGGCGCGACGTCTTCCTGACCAATCGCGAAGCGGTGCTGGAGATATTGCAGCGGCTGACCGAGGATCTCTCGGCGCTCCAAAGGGCGATACGCTGGGGCGATGGCGATACGCTGTTCAACCTGTTCACGCGTACCCGGGCTATCCGCCGGTCCATCATTGAACAAGGGCAAGACGACCCGGCACCCGATTTCGGCCGTGCACATGATTAGGGTCGAGACCCCTTAACAGCGTCCCGACCCTATCTCGACCTGGCATGTTGCCGTCTCAGGCGGCCTGGGCAAGGACGCTGTCCGGCGACACGTCAGAGGGCGAAGCGCCGGCACTGTTGGCGATGAAGCTCAGCCCGATCGACCCCTTGCGCTACGCCATGCTGGCGACCTGTGCGCTGAGCCATGTGATCAAGGGCAATTATGACGAGGCAGCCATGGCAGGCGAACGCGCGGCCCAGTCACCGGACGCACACAAGCATATTGAAGCAATCGCTGCGATCCTTCCCCTTTGCGTCGACCGCCGCGCGAGAGACGACCGAGCGGGCGCTGGCGGATATGTTGAAATAGTAAAACCGGTGGAATGACGGAGGCCCCTGCGGTGGTTCCGGCGCTCAAAAGCAAAGAGATTATGAAAGCGGCACTTCTACAGCCTGCGAAACAGGGGCAGCTGGGGCGGGTGCATCGGTCGCCAGCGGTGGACGGCCTAGCGCGGTGAGAAATTTTCGGGCGTTGTCCACGGTGGGTCTTTCGATAAATTCCGGGACCTTGCGGGCGATGGCCGATAGCTCTTTCCGGTCGAGTTCCCACCAGCGGGTTTCCTCGATTGCCTCGATCACGTCGGGCGGGAAGCGATAGCGGATCACCTTGGCAGGAACGCCTGCAACGATGGCATAGGGTGGTACGTCCTTCACCACTACGGCCCCCGCGCCGATCACCGCGCCGCGCCCCACATGCTTGCACCCCGGCGTCAGCAGGCAGTTATGGCTCAGCCAGACATCGTCCTCCAGCACCGTAGGCGCGATGTCGAGTTCATCGCGATCGATGAAGTTCCAGCTCTTGAGATAGAAGGCTGGACTCGTGGAAAGCCCGTCCAGCGGGTGATTGGCGTCGACGATCCGCGCGCTGTTGGAGATGGAACAATAGCGGCCGATCTTCGTGCCGGCCGACAGCCGCCAGCGGTCGAAACCGCCGAATGTGTAGAGGCCGATCTCCATGCCGTACAGACGACGGACACGACGGCGGAGCCGCCTGCTCTCCGCATGATTCTTGATAAGCTTTAGCAGCAGGCGGTCGATCGTCGACTGCAAACCCATGTATGCGGACCCCCTGATGATTTCCGGCGTATCAAGCGGTCTCTAGGCAATAAGGATTAACAAACAAAGGTCCAGCCCGTTAACCGGCAAATGCGGCAACGGGTTACCGGGCGCAGCCCAGTGCGGCCGCGTCCATCGCGGTCGCCGCGCCCTTCAGGACATAGAGATCGGAAAAACGTCGGCCGTTTGCGGCTCTTCCCTCCACACTCATCGTGTCTGTCGATCGCATTGCCGCGACGATCGCGGCATCCATGCGCGCATCCTGCGCCCATGCGTCCGCATCGCCGGAAACGAGCGCGAAACGGCGGTCGCCAATACTGAGATAGACGGTGGACTTCGCCGCTCGCGCGCGGCTGAGCCGGACGTGAAGCTGGCTGCGCAGGCCGCGCTTTGGCCATGTGCCGACTGCGGCAAAGGCTTTCCAGTTCGCTCCTCCAGCGGTGGTGCGCAATGGTTCGGTGATGGCATAGCAGCGCGGCACCGCGGGATCCCGGAATGCCCCCCAAGGCCCGAAAACACCAAGCGAATCGCTTGCATGGGCCGCGCCGGGAGCGCTCGCCAACAGCGCCAGGATGATCAGCTTCTGCCTCATCGCCTACAGCGAAAGCGCATAGCCAGCGCTTTTGCAAGCCCACGCCGCGCGAAATCCACAGCATATTGGCTATTTGGTGCGCCTGCGGCTTGCGATAGGCCGGATTGTCGGTAATGAAGGTGCCACGAACGAAAGCTAGAATGGTGAAGAGCGGGAACAGGGAATGAAGGCAACCATCGAACGGGCGACACTGCTCAAGAGTCTTGGCCATGTCCAGTCGGTGGTTGAGCGGCGCAACACGATCCCGATCCTTTCCAATGTGCTGAGCGAGGCATCGGCCGACGGCACGATCCGGCTAATGGCCACCGATCTCGACCTGCAAGTGGTCG
>JBFXHW010000231.1:0-4989 GCA_050176605.1 Sphingobium sp.
GACAGACTATAAATCCGATCTTCTCCGCCTTCTCTCAGAGCGCGGCTATATTCATCAGGTGACTGACGCCGCCGGGCTCGATGCGCTCGCGAGCAAAGGCGTCATACCGGGCTATATCGGCTTCGATCCGACCGCGCCGTCGCTGCATATCGGCAGCCTCGTCCAGATCATGCTGTTGCGCAGGCTCCAGCAGACCGGCCACAAGCCGATCGTGCTGATGGGCGGGGGGACCGGCAAGATCGGCGATCCATCGTTCAAGGACGAGGCGCGCAAGCTGATGACCACCGAGACGATCGCCTCCAATGTCGCTTCCATCAAGCGGATATTCGATCGCTTCCTGACCTTCGGCGATGGCCCGAGCGATGCGATCATGCTCGACAATGCCGACTGGCTGGACAAGCTCGAATATATCCCGTTCCTGCGCGAAATCGGCCAGCATTTCTCGATCAACCGGATGTTGAGCTTTGATTCCGTCAAGCTGCGGCTGGACCGCGAGCAATCGCTCTCGTTCCTTGAGTTCAATTACATGATCCTCCAGGCCTATGATTTCCTGGAACTGTCCCGTCGTGCGGGTTGCCGCCTCCAGATGGGCGGGTCGGATCAATGGGGCAACATCATCAACGGCATCGAACTTGCCCGCCGCAGCGACGGTGCCGAGGTCTATGGCGTGACCACCCCGCTCATCACCACCGCTGACGGCGGCAAGATGGGCAAGACGATGGCCGGCGCGGTGTGGTTGAACGAGGAAGCCCTGCCCGCATATGATTACTGGCAGTTCTGGCGCAATACCGATGACCGGGATGTCGGACGTTTCCTCCGCCTGTTCACGGACATTCCGCTCGACGAAATCAAGCGACTGGAATCGCTGGGCGGATCGGAGATCAACGAAGCGAAAAAGATACTGGCCACCGCCGCCACAGCCATGTGCCGGGGCGACGCCGCAGCGGCGGAAGCTGCCGAAACGGCGCGCAAGACTTTCGAGGAAGGATCAGCAGGCGCTGCGCTGCCCACGCTTAAGGTGGAGAGCGGCCAGATCAGCCTCGTCGACGCGCTTGTCGGACTAGGCCTTGTCGCCTCCAAAGGCGAAGCAAGGCGGATGATCAAGGGCGGCGGCGCGAGGGTCGATGGGCAGCAAGTGACTGACGAGGCCCATCTAATCGCTGCGCCGGATGCACCGTTGCGCATATCGGCCGGCAAGAAAGCCCACGGCTTACTTACATGATTATCAGCTTGCTAACCATATGAATATCTGAAATAATTACGATGGTTATGCGTTAATTTGAGAAGATTTCAGGGCGCATAGTCAATCCGGGGGGCATGATAATGCTGGCAGTAGGAAGCGCTATGTCTAGCCCGGTATCGTCCGATTTCAGTGATCAGCGCCGTTCAGATCGGGACGAGGTATTTCTGCGTACCGTGCTTACGGCGGGCAAGAAGAGCGGCATCAGCACCCAGCTGGTCAACCTGTCCAAGCATGGCTTCATGGCGCGAACGCTTGAGCCGTTGGCGCAGAATAGCGAAATTCGCATCCTTCTCCCCTACGCCGGGGAGGTCAGTGCGACGGTGATCTGGTCGCTGGGCGGCCGCATCGGTTGCTCGTTCAAGATGCCGTTCGATGACCGCGAATATCCCAAGATCCTTGCCGCGGTGAAAACCGCCAAGCCGAACTGGCAGTTCGCAAAAAGCTGATCACCCAGCCCTGAGCAACCCTACCGCCGCGTCGCGATCGAACAAATAAAGTGCGATCCGTGCGGCTTGGCCTCGTTCGCCGCTCAGCCCGCCGTCGCGATCGACCAGCAGCCGCGCATCAGCCGTCGCCTTGTCGATCAGAGCGGCCACCTGCTCGACGCTCGCGACCCGGAACCCTGCCTCGCCGGACTGGCGCGTTCCCAATATCTCGCCCGCACCGCGCAGCTTCAAATCCTCCTCAGCGATGCGGAAGCCATCATTGGTTTCGCGCATCAGCGCCAGCCGCGCCCGCGCGGTTTCACTCAGCATGGAGCCGCGCAACAACAGGCAGACGGATCGCCCCTCGCCTCGTCCGACGCGACCGCGTAACTGGTGCAGTTGCGCAAGCCCGAAGCGCTCGGCCCCCTCGATGATCATCAGCGTCGCGTTCGGCACATCGACACCGACTTCGATTACAGTCGTGGCCACCAGCACGGACAGGCGGCCAGCAGCGAACGCTTCCATCACCGCGTCCTTATCCGGCCCCTTCATCCGCCCGTGGACCAGCCCGATCCGCTCCCCAAAGCGCGCTCTCAGCGTTTCCGCGCGCGCCTCGGCGGCGGCCTGATCGCTCGTTTCGCTTTCCTCGACCAGCGGGCATACCCAATAGGCTTGGCCTTCATTTCCGATATGCCGCCCGAGCGCTTCGACAATCTCGTCAAGTCGATCGATGGACATCACGCGCGTTTCGATCGGCTGCCGACCCGGCGGCATTTCATCGAGACGGCTGACGTCCATCTCGCCATGGTGGCTGAGCGTGAGAGTCCGCGGGATCGGCGTGGCGGTCATCACCAGCATGTGCGGTGCATGCTGCGCCTTGTC
This sequence comes from Sphingobium sp., assembly GCA_050176605.1. Classification (GTDB taxonomy): domain Bacteria; phylum Pseudomonadota; class Alphaproteobacteria; order Sphingomonadales; family Sphingomonadaceae; genus Sphingobium. The sequence goes on from JBFXHW010000231.1 coordinate 2,551, forward strand.
CGCCAACATCATCCGCTGCGCGACACCGAACCGGTGCTGCTCGTCCACCACGGCCAGCCCGAGGTTTCGGTAGCCGACGCCCTGCTGGAAGATAGCATGCGTCCCGACGAGAATATCGATCGTGCCGTCAGCGAGCCCCATCAGCGTGGCCTCTCGCCCCCTGCCCTTTTCCCGGCCTGTGAGGATGGCGACGTTCACGGGCAACCCGGCGAGAGTCCTGCGCAGCATTTCGAAATGCTGCCGCGCCAAGATCTCGGTCGGCGCGAGCAGCGCCCCCTGCGCCCCTGCCTCGACTGCGACAAGCAGCGACATCAGCGCGACCAACGTCTTGCCCGACCCGACGTCGCCCTGCAGCAAGCGCAGCATCGGCGCGGATTGCTGGAGATCGCCCTCGATCTCACCAATCGCGCGGCGCTGCGCTCCGGTGGGCGCATAGGGCAGCTTGAGCATGTCACGCAGCCTGCCATCGCCCTTGAGCGGCAGGCCCCGCCGCCTGCGGGAGGAAGCGCGCACCAGCATCAACGCAAGCTGGTTGGCAAACACTTCATCATAGGCCAGCCGGTTGCGCGCGACGAGATCGCCCGGATCGGCATGCACCCGTTGCAACGCTTCGCGCCAGCCAGGCCACTGCTCGCGCGAACGAAGGCTCGGCTCGATCCATTCGGGAAGGTCAGGAGCACGCTCGATGGCCTGAACTGCCAGTTGAGCCATCCGCTTGCTGCTAAGCCCCTCCGACAACGGATAGACGGCTTCGCGAACGGGCAGATTGCCCGCGTCCCCCAGCTCAAGCACATGATCGGGATGAACGATCTGCAACCGATCGCCGTAAGCATCGAGCTTGCCGGACACGAGCCGCCATTCCCCCAGCGGCAGCAATTTCCTCGCCCAGCCCGGCTGTCCGCCGAAATAAACCAGGCTGACATGGTTGCCCTCCCGATCGAGCGCCTCGACCCGAAACGGGCCGCGCCCACCCTGTCGATAATCGATGGCGTTCAGTTCGACCGCCACCACGCTGCCCACATCGGAGGGCTGGAGGGCATGGACGTACCGCCGCAGGATGGTGCCGGTCGGCAAGTGGAACAGCGCATCCACCACGCGCGCGATGCCGAGCTTCTTCAACGGCTTCGTAAGCTGCGGACCGATGCCCTTCAGCGCTTCCACTTCAGTGAAGATCGGATTGAGAATCGCGGGCCGCATGTCTATCAGCCCCACTCTAGCGATAGCCGACCGGCGCCGAAAGCGCCCGCCGGCCAATTGCCTTTGCACGGAAGACGACGCCATGGACCGCGAAGACCGTATCAAACGCCTGCGTTTCCGCGCCTGGCATCGCGGCACGCGGGAAGCCGACCTGCTCGTCGGCAGTTTCTTCGATACGTTCAGCGCCAGCTGGTCCGATCAAGAGATCGACTGGTTCGAGGCATTCCTTGAGGAAAATGACGTCGAAATCATGGCCTGGGTCATGGACGTCGAGCCAGTTCCACCGCGCTGCGCCGGTCCGATGATGGATCGCATGCGGCAAATCGATTATGTTCAGGTGGTCCGATAGGCGTGATCGATTTCCAGCATATTCTCAAGGCGAGCGACCCACTTACGCTGAGCGGCGTCGCGAACGGCTTCCTGCCGCTCCTGCTTTCCGATCTTGCCCGCGCCGCCAGCGGCCGCGCCGTCTATATCGCGCCTGATGATCTCGCGATGCGCGGCGTTGCCGACGCGGCCACCTATTTCGCACCCGAGCTCGCGGTCATCCAGTTTCCGGCGTGGGACTGTCTTCCCTACGATCGCGCCTCGCCTTCGCTACGTTCATCGTCCGATCGGCTCGCGGCGCTCCATACCCTCCAGCAGAAGCCGGACGGCCCGCAACTCCTCGTCACCACGGTCAACGCCGTCACACAGCGCACCTTGACACCATTTCGGGTCCGCCAGCTCGTCGCCAGACTGGCACCCGGCGAGAGGATCGATCGCGACCGTCTCGCCGCCCTGCTTCAATCCAACGGCTATGTCCGGACTGACACTGTCGCCGACGCGGGAGAGTTCGCGATCCGCGGGGCGCTGGTCGATCTGTTTCCGGCGGGCGAAAATCTGGCCCTTCGTCTCGATTTTTTCGGTGACGAGATCGAAAGCATCCGCCGCTTCGATCCAGCCGATCAGCGCACGGTCGATCGCGTCGAGAGCTTCACACTGTTGCCCGCTTCCGAAGTTCTTCTCGACGAGGAGAGCATCAAGCGCTTCCGTAGCCGCTATCGCGAAAAATTCGGGGCGACCGCGACCGGTGATCCGCTCTACCAGGCCGTGTCTGAAGGCCGACGGCTCGCGGGTATGGAGCATTGGCTGCCCATGGTCGAGGAACGGCTCGCCACGCTGTTCGATCATCTTTCGCCGGATGACCTCGTGGTTCGCGATCACGGCGCGATCCTGGCCGCCGATCAGCGAGTCGACGCG
>JBFXHW010000232.1:0-4983 GCA_050176605.1 Sphingobium sp.
TGTCAGACCACCCGGGGTTAGAAGGGAAGCTCCTTTCTATCACAACACCCGGAACCACTTCAAAACATTTAGGGAACAATCGGTCGAGATACTCTCCGACTAGCGGATCCAGCGGATTTAACATAAACCGCATTATCGTTCAGAAGTGAAATACCCGATCCTCGACCAAAGTCGCCACCGGCCGGAAGATCTCACGGATTGGCTAATTATTGCTCGCGTGATTCTCGGGTCGCCAAAAGCAAAAATGTTTTGTCTGGCCTCGCAGTGGCCCGGTACAACCGTACATTTCAGAAGCCCGCGCGTAGTGATCGGCGGTGGGTAGTCTGGCATTTGGTCGATCGGATCATGTGCGGTGGCTTCTTTATCTATCGATCGAGATGGGCAGCGAACGGATGCGTTTCCCGGTTGCAGCATAAAGAGCGTTCGCAAGAGCGGGGATTGCCGGCGGCAAGGCCGGTTCGCCAAGGCCTGTAGGCGGGAAGGAGGACGGGATGAACTTCACGGTCACGTCTTGAGGGGCCATGTCAATCCGCAGCAGCGGGAAACTGTCGAAATTCTCCTGCGTGATGGCCCCGCCTACCTGCTCGATCTTTTGCCCGATCATTGCCTGAGCGAGTCCGTCGATAACCGACCCCTGAACCTGGTGTTCGGCATTCAGCGGGTTTATCACCTGGCTGCCTATATCGCCGACCACCCAGATTTTTTCGACCTTGATGTCTCCGGTCTTCGATACCTTAGCATCCACCACTTCGGCAAAATAGCCAGCGTGGCTGAAGTAGAAACCAAAGCCTCTGCCCTTGCCGCTGGCACCAGTGGGGCGTTTGCCGTCCCACTTCGCCAATTTGCACACCTCCTCGATTACCTTGCGGGCCCGGCCTGTGTTAAACCGAGGCGCGCGATCGACCTGGGGGAGCATTCGGTCCTCGCCGAGGGTGCGCATCACGAGTGTCGGCAAATCCACTCCGGCGGCTTCGGCGACTTCGTCGAGAAACGACTGGAAGACGAATGCCATGGCGTTCGAGGTTGGCGCTCGAAGCCATCCCGTGGGCAAGTTGGTCGGCAGATAGGAAACGCCGAGATGGACATGGGGAACGATCTGCGCGGGAAACTCGGTTTCGTCCATTTCGGCGGCCCTCACCGGCTCGCCGTTCGCCCCGAAGCTCACGAAATGGTCGCTGATGGCAACGATGCCGCCGTCCTTGTCCAGCCCGGCGGTCAGGGCGTGCCACCCGGCCGGGCGGTAATAGTCGTGCCGCATATCGTCGGACCGGGTGAAGATCATCTTTACCGGCCTGCCCGGAACGGCGCATGCGATCTGCGCAACCTGCACCATATAGTCTGACATCAGCCTGCGCCCGAAACCGCCGCCGATACGTGTCATATGAATCGTGATGGCTTCCGGCTTCAGGTCGAGAAGGTCGGCAACCTGCCGCCGTCCGCCTGCGGGCGCCTGAGAGGGCGCCCAGAGCGTCAATTTGTCATTCTTGAACAGGCCGGTACAGTTCTGCGGTTCTAGCGTGCAATGCGCGAGGAACGGGTAATCATAGCGCGCCGTGATCGTCTTGGCCGCTCCGGACAACGCGCTGGAGACATCCCCCTTGCGCAGAATGTCGCCCTGCGGACTCCCCTCCAGCGCCTTCCGCGCCTGTGCCTCATATGCTGCGGTCGAAAACCTTGTATTGTCTCCGACATCCCATTCGACCTGCAATTTCTTTCGTGCCTGTTGTGCGGTCCACCAACTGTCGGCGACAATGGCGATCGCGTCGGTTTTCCCCTTGGGCACAATGCCGCTGTTGACCGGGACGATCGCAATTACGCCTTTCATGGCTTTTGCTGCCTGGTCGTCGAAAGACGCCAGCGTTCCCTGAAAGACGGGACACATCTCGATTGCGGCATTAACCATATCGGGAAGATCTGTGTCCATCCCGAAGAGGGGCTTGCCCTGGAGTATGGCGGGCGTGTCCACGCCGCGTTGCGAGGTGCCAATGATTTTGAAGGCGTCTGGCGATTTGAGGGCAACCGTATCCAGCGCGGGAGGCGCGATTTTCGACGCGGCCTCGGCCAATGATGCATAGGTTGCCGAGCGGCCTGAAGGCAGATGATGGACCATCCCGCTGCCCGTCGTGATCGTATCAGGCGCGACGCTCCATTTTGCCGCTGCCGCGGAGATGATCATCTGGCGGGCGGCGGCGCCTGCTTGTCGCAGCGGTAGCCAGTTGACCGGCGTGGCACGACTGCCGCCAGCGACCTGGGGACCATAGACCGCGTCGTTGGCCAGCGTCTGCTCGATCCGGACCTGAGCCCAGTCGACATCCAGTTCCTCGGCGATGAGCATCGGGAGCATCGTCTTTACGCCCTGGCCGATTTCCGGATTCTTTGCGCCGATGGTTATGTTGTTGTCCGGGTGAATGCGAATGAAAGCGTTGATGATCGTTGCATCCGTGAAGCCATCCTCCGCCAGCACGAGGTCGGCGCGAAAGCCCAGAACAGCACCCGCCAACAGCGAGGCCGAGAGGAAGGATCGTCGGCTGACCGTGACGGGCGCGCTCATGCCGAGGCCTCCCCGGCGCGGGCACGTGCGGCCTGTTTGATCGCCTTTCGTATGCGCAGATAGGTGGAACAGCGGCAAATGTTTCCGCTCATCGCAGAGTCGATTTCTTCGTCGGTCGGGTCCTTGGTTCCGTCCAGCAGCCATGTCGCCGACATGATCTGCCCGGCCTGGCAATAGCCGCATTGCGGTACGTCGAGATCCGCCCATGCATCCAGCACATGCTTGCCCGGCGGTAGGGAGGAAACGTCCTCTATCGTGGTGATCGCGCCATCGCCGATGGACCCGACTGGCGTCTGACAGGATCGGATGGCCTGTCCATCCATCAACACCGTACACGCGCCGCACAATCCGGCCCCGCAACCGAACTTCGTGCCAGGCAGGCGAAGTTCCTCGCGTAGCACCCAGAGCAGCGGCTTTTCGGGGTCTGCTGCCACGCGATGCTTGACCCTGTTGACCGTCAGATTGATCGCCATGAAACCCCCGATATGCCAGCTATACGATAGATGATGGTTAGCGAATTTACGGAATGGTTCCCTTGCTCGCCAGACCTGCCCGCAGACTTGCGACTTTTGCGGCCGTCAGCTTTTCAGCGTTGCGGATTGCCTTGACCTCGGCCGCAGTGAAGGGCGTAATCGCCTTTTTCGGCTTTTCCAGAGTAACGACAAAGTTGAGGGTGTCGGCAACATCCTGGTCGGCAAGCGACCCCATCGGCGGCATCATTCCACTGATATGGCGGCCATCGACATCGACAGGGCCAAACATGCCGAACAGAACCACCTTGACGAGATAGGACCTGCCGTCCTTCGAGGCGGCAATCTGTCCAACGCGACCGCTCAGGCGTGGAAACTGACCGGGTATGCCTGCACCATTTGGCTGATGACACATGGAACAGCGGGAGGAATAGACCTGCGGCCCTGCGGCATCGACGGAGGACGCAATCCCTCCTGCAATCAAGAAGATGGCGGCAACGCGACCATGCATGGAAATCAATCCCGTCATTTCGACTCCCGCCTGAATCGGTTACAGATCAAAATCTGGACATTCATCAAGGTTTCGTCAAGTCTCAACCGATAAACCGGTTGATCGGCGGCAAATGATGTCTACAGGAGGTGGCCATGCCCGATATCGATCTCGCTCCGACGCGTCCCGGCATTTACTCGCGTGGTACCGAAACGGTTGATGCGATTCTCAAGGCCGCTCTCGAAGTGCTGCTGGAGGAAGGCGCGGAAGCCTTCACCATTCGCCGGGTGGCAGCGGCATGCGGCTTGCGGGTCGGGAATGTCAGCTATCATTTTCCGAAAAAGGAAATGCTCGTCCAGGTGCTGCTGGACGAGATCATGGAAAAATACCACGCCAAGCTGGAAATCAATGTTCGTCAGCCAAATCTCTCCGACGAGGAACGACTGCGACTGGTAATCATCATCTGTCTCGATGACATAGGCACCAAGCGCACCACCCGTCTTTTTACCGAATTATGGGCGCTGGCGAACCATAACGACTATATCGCCGGACGCGTGCGAAGCTTTTACGCAAAGGTGCATGAGGTCATCGGTGAATATGTGTCGCGGATCAACCCCTCGCTAAATGCGGAGGAAGTTCACACGCTTTCCCTGTTCATCAGCGCCTCCATGGAGGGGACTACACCCTTTTGCGGTTTCGAAAAGCCGTGGGCGGACAAGATGTCCGCCATGAAGGCAATTTCGGCAAATTGGTTTGTCCATCTTGTCAAATCGTCCAAGTCAGGCGACATTGCCGGACTGACACAAAAATCGACCTGAACGACTCGGAGAGATGCCCGTTGGCCTGGCGCTGATAGCGCCACTGTTGCCATAAGGGGATTTGGGTGGTCCGATCATCAGGTGAGCGTCTCATATTGCCCGCGGTCATTCTTGCCTGCATCGGCTGTCTGCAGCCGGGCATAGACCCTGTATTCCTGACCCTGCTTTCTTCAGCTCACGGATTGGCCCCAGCTTATCATGGCTGGATCGTCAGCGCGACGCAAACGGGCATGGCGATTGGATCACTGGCGACGTGGCGATGGGGCATGCCGCGGCCGGGACTTGCGATGGCGGCGGTCGCGGCTGTGCTTGCTGCGCTGGGAACGGCGCGTATCGGATATTTTCCGGTCCTGCTGGCTATCCGTGCGCTCTATGGGACGGCCATGGGTAGCCTTTATACGCAGGCGATGAGCAATGCCGCCATCGGTCGTCCTCATGGCGCCTATGGAGCCGTCTTCCTGTGTCAATTGATGGTTTCGACGGGTATTGCGCTGGTTCTTCCGGCAATTTCCGATGTGACCGGTGCCAAAACGGCTTTGAATGTGCTGGCGATCCCGCCGCTCGTCGCGCTGGTACTGGTGACCCTTTCGGTGCGCTCCGTCGCCAGACATGGACCGCATGGACCGCAGTCATCGGCGGACGCAAATATACGGA
>JBFXHW010000233.1:0-4970 GCA_050176605.1 Sphingobium sp.
GACGCCTATGAAGCCGACGATATTGCAGCCGCGCTGCGCATCGCGCGGCCGCTGGCTGAGCAAGACAATCCCCGCGCCCAGAATCTCTTGGGACTGATCTACCATCTCGGCCGCGACGTCCCACGGAACGAGGCCGAAGCGCAAAGGTGGTTCCGCCGTTCCGCTGAGCTAGGCGATCCTGAGGCGCCGGCGCATCTCGCGCGTATCTATTATGACGGCCGCGGCGTCCCGCAGGACTTCGTCGAAGCCGCAAGATGGTATCGCTTGTCAGCCGACCGGAACAATCCCCGGGCGCAGTTCAACCTCGGGATAATGTATTGGAATGGCAACGGTGTGCCTCAGGACAAAGTTGATGCACACCTTTGGTTCAATCTTGCGGCATCCCACTTCTCGGACGACCCGCGCGGCCGCGCAGCCGCCATCAATAATCGTGACTTGGTGGCGCGCGACATGACACGTGAAGAGATCGCGGAAGCACAGAAGCGGGCGCGCGAGTGGAAGCCAAGGTAAGGTCCGTGAGGCGGATGCAGTCATGCGAGCTTCGACCGTTCTAGTCGCTCCACGTCCTCGCATGATAAGAGAGTTGGTCCGATGTTAATTCCCAGTTCTCGGGCGAAGGAGGCCGCGAGATCAAGAATCGCTGGCGCGAGCCCAATGTCTACATCAGCCCGCGCTCGCTGAGCGATTTACCGACGAGTCTTTTGTGTTGCCGGGCCGATCGGCGCCGTGAAGATCCCGGACGTGCTGCGAAGCGTCCCTATCTCCGGAACGGCGGGGCTCTTTCACATCGCCGTGAGGCCGTAACCATTCTTGCTGATGCAGCGAATCCCCCGACAGGGCCATCGAGATAGGTGGCTCGATTTGTCAAGGAAATCAGCATGTCAAAAGAGCCCAACGATTTACGCCGCCGGGAACTGCTTCAGTTCGCCCTAGGAAGCGTCATCGCCCTGTCCGCTGTCAGTCTGCCCTCTTCGTCTTTCGCCTACGACGAAGGCTCCAAGGCCGCGATCAACATCGACAACGCAGGCGTCGCTCTGCGCGGCCACGATCCGGTGGCGTATTTCACGGCGGGCAAACCGACGGCCGGGGACAAGCAGTTCTCTGCAAAACATGACGGCGCCACGTACTACTTTGCCAGTGCTGCCAATCGCAGCGAGTTTGAGAAGAATCCGGCAAAATTCGTTCCTGCCTTCGGCGGATTTTGCGCAATGGGCGCGGCACTCGGCAAGAAACTTGACGGGGATCCTGCTTATTGGCGCCTCGTCGACGGCAAGCTCTATCTGAATGTCGGCGCGCCGGCTCAAAAGCGCTGGCTGGAGGACATTCCAGGAAACATCACAAAGGCCAATGCGAACTGGCCGCAGATCCGCGGCAAGGCGCCTAAAGAGCTTTAATCGTCTCCCTCCCTTCGAGCCCGCGCACTTTCGAACCTCCGGCGGTGCGTGGGCCCGAAAGGGGCATCGTGACCATCTCCGCGTCCGGGGGTTGTAATTTCGAAGATCGTCACCGTCTGTACGCAGCGTGGTGTCGCAAAGTGCGTTGATTGCGCATCCTGCTGCGTCCGTCTTCATGCTTCGGGTTCCAAGGCGCGTCAGTGAGTCAACTGCGTGCCTGCCGTTATGGAGAGGTCGCGTGATCGACGCGCCCGCCAATGTCCACCGTGCGTCACTCTCGCGGGAACCGCGAGTGGGTCGTCGCGGATTGAGAAATTGGATGTCCAAAGGCATTCTCTTCCTCGGCATGGTGGCCGCCGTCGTCAGTCCCGCTCCGGCCGCCTCTGATGTCCGACACTGGCAGAGGAATTGGAAAACCGATTTCAGTCGCCTGACAGTCCCCTCGTCCGAGATTGTGGCTGGCGGTCCCCCGCGTGACGGAATACCGCCGATCGATAGGTGCCGTCGCGCTTTGTGTTGGAATTCGATGTGGCGCAATCTCCAGCGACATGAAGTTATCGTTTCAGGCGGCGAGGTCAATTGGCTGATCGATGGTCCTTGTGGCGAGCGTTTGCCAGCCATCGACCTTTCGCATGTTGATCTGGCCGGAGGCGAGCAGCGCCCAGAACAACATGGCGGCGGTCTCTGCTGAAGGGAGCACGGTCTGGGTTTTGATCCGGCGCTTGAACTCTTCGTGCAGCCGTTCGATCGCATTCGTCGTTCGCGCGCTTCGCCATTGGCTCGGCGGCAACTGCGCAAAGGTGAACAACCGATCGCCGGCTTCCTCCAGGCTGTCGGCGACCGGGCGGTGCTTGAGCCGCCATTTGCGGATGAACGCCTTGCGGCGCGTTGCGATGTCTTGCGGCGTGGCCGCATAGATCATGTCGGTATAGTCGGCACCGATTTCCTCATGAAGGCGCTCGGGCGCGTGCGCGATGAGATTGCGGTGCTTGTGAACGGTGCAGCGCTGCACCGGCACGCCATCCCAGACGGCGGCAATGGCTTTCTCCAGTCCCGGCGCGCCGTCGACAATCAGGAAGGCCGGCCGCCGCAGACCACGCACGATCAGGTCGTCGAGGATGGTGCGCCAGGCCTCGGCGGATTCGCCGCCCATGTGCTTGACGGCGAGCAGCACCTTCTGGCCGTCTGCGCGCACGCCGATGACGACCAGCAGCGAGACCGATGTGGCCTTGCGGTCAAGCCGGACGCGAACCACGGTGCCATCCAGGATCAGTCGCACAATCGGCTCGTCGACCAGCGAACGCCCGTTCCAGGCCTCCCAATCGCTTTTGATCTTGCGCCAGACCCGGCTCACGATGTCCTTGCTTACGGCATCACGGAACAGCGCTGCAAGAGCACGCCGCACCCGCCGCGTATTGGTGCCCGCCAGATAGGCGCCCGCGATCAGCGCGTCGGCGGTGAGGGTGCGGCGCTGATAGCTGCGCAACGCCTTGCTGTGCCATTCGGTGCTCCTACCGTCGGACGTTTGCAGCCGGGCCCGCGGCACGGTGATCTCGGTCTTGCCGAAGCTGCCGGTCAGAGATCGTGTGCGGCTGCCGTGCCGGTGGCCAACGATGCTTGCCGGTCCGCCGTCAGCATTCTTGACACGTCCATAGCGCGGGCGAGATAGCGTCGCATCGAGCTCGCACCGGATCAGTTCTTCGATGAACTCACGAACCCGTTCGCGCACACCGCTCTCGATCGGATCAAACCAGTTGTCGAAAAGCTGGGCGGCGGTGTCGGTTGCAGGCTCAAACGAATCAAGCTTCATGGTAACGTTCGTCATGGCGTGGTCTCCGTTCCGGCGCTCTAACGCCGGATGATTCGAGGTTGAACACGGAGACTACGCCAACCGAATTCCAACCACTTCCGCTACGCCACCGATCGATAAGCCAAGTTTTGAGGCGGCGGCTCGGACGAAGCGTTATGGAGACCGAGAGCCCGTCATCGAGCTGAATATTGGATCGGAGACTCGTGGATATCCGCTGAGCGTCTTGACCTGGCACGAGATCGTCAACGATGTGGTTGGCGGTCGATCTGTCGCAGTTACCTATTATCCGCTGTGCAACGCATCAATTGTGTTCGACAGCTCCTTGGGAACACAGGTTCTCACTTTCGGAACAACCGGTCTGTTACGAAATTCCGATCTGATTATGTACGATCGTCAATCTGAGAGTTGGTGGCAGCAATTCACCGGCGAGGCCATCGCAGGAAAGTTCGCGGGAATGACGCTCACGATGGTTCCGTCGCGGGTGATTTCCTTCGCAGAGTTTCGGAAAAAGCATCCCGAATCGGATGTCCTCGTTCCTGCAAATCCGGGTTTGCGCCCGTACGGGCGGAATCCATACGTCGCATACGATACGCGCGCCGAGCCTTTCGCGCTGTTCCAGGCGCGCCTTCCCGATGGGATCGATCCTATGGCACGCGTTATCGTGGTTCCGCGAAAGGAGCAGGCTATCGCGGTGTCGCTCGCCTACCTGAGACAGCGCAAGCAAATGACCATCGACGGCATCGATCTGTCGTGGACAGAGGGCGTCGCGTCTGCACTCGACAAGGAGCGCATCGCGGACAGTCGTGAGATCGGCTCCGTTTCCGTCGTTGATCCACTATTGCAGCGTCCTTTAATGCATCACGTGACCTTTGCCTTCGTTGCCTTTGCCTTTCATCCGGACATGCCGATTCTAACCGAGACAGGCCTCCTGACCTTAAAGCCACGATCATAGGTCCGCATCTGGACTGGCGGATACTATGGCCGGATTATCGGCTCCCGCCAACTCCACTTCAGACCGATGTGCGCGGAGATGAACCGCTTGCAGGAGCGTCGCGGCCGAACCCGCGGCTCCCCATGTGAGCTGTTGAACACAGAGTGCACCGATCGCCGTGAGTAGGGGCCTATCGGTCAAAGCTGTTCGAGAAGTTGTTCGTGTCATCGGATATCGCCACCCCGGACGCTGAGACCGTCAACCGCGTTTGGCGACCGATACCCACCGGTTAACTCCGTTGCCGGCAGCCCGTAGCTCTTGATTAGGCCGTAGACCGCCGGAATGACCACAAGAGTGAGAATGGTCGACGAGACCATTCCCCCGATCATCGGGACGGCAATCCGCTGCATCACCTCCGAACCGGCGCCGGTGCTCCAAAGGATTGGAATCAGGCCGGCCATGATGGCGACTACGGTCATCATCTTCGGACGAACGCGTTCGACGGCACCGATCATGATTGCCGAATAAATGTCGGCGCGAGTGAATGGCCGGCTTTGTTTTCGCCGCTCTTCCTGAAGTTCAGTCATCGCTTGGTCGAGATAGATGAGCATTACCACTCCGGTTTCTGCGGCGACGCCCGCGAGTGCGATGAACCCAACGGCGACGGCCACCGACAGATTGAAACCAAGCCACCACATCAGCCAGATGCCGCCGACTACCGCGAAGGGCAAAGAGAGCATGATGATCAGCGTTTCGGTCAGCTTCCTGAAGTTCAGGTAGAGAAGGAGGAATATGATCAGCAGGGTGATGGGCACGACGATCTTCAGGCGCGCTT
>JBFXHW010000234.1:0-4966 GCA_050176605.1 Sphingobium sp.
TGTTGCCTCCAAAACTGCGCTCGGAGGTGGTTCAAACATGGGTCAGTTCTCGACGGAAATTTATAACCCTCCCGGGTCAACTCTCAGCGGAAATCAACACACTAGGCCGCTATCAGGCTGACAGGCCGTTTCGGCCCTGGGTTGTGCGGATCGCCATCAACAAGTGCCGCGACTGGACTCGCCGCCAGACGATACGCAACTTCTTCGGCCGCGCGCAGCCGCTTTCCGAACACATGACCGACACAATCGCAGATCCCGCGCCCGGGCTCGACGCCATCCTTGCCGGTCGCGAAGATCTGGAGCGCCTCTGGCAAGCAATCGCTCTGCTTCCTTCGGCGCTGAAGGAACCGCTCATCTTGCGTACGGTTGAAGGACTCTCTCAGGCAGAAGCCGCAGCGGTATTGTCGATCACCGAGAAGGCTGTCGAGACGCGGCTTCATCGCGCGCGCGCGAAGCTGGCGAAGAGTCTGGCCTTCAGCGATCATGGTTGATCGGGCGCGGGTGGATATGCGGGCAGATCAGTTCTACCCTGGAACGGCACCGGCCTCCGCCCGTGGTGTCCATAGCCATAGTCGCCCACATCGAGCTGCAGGAGGCAGTTGGAATATTGCTCGGTCCCAGGCGAGAAACCATAAGTGACACACGCCGAACGGTGACGGGCGAGCATCTCCTGGCGGCTTATGCAAGCCGAAAGAAATAGGCTGCCCAAGATGACTATTGCAAAAGCTGCCGCTGGATGCCGATACATTGCTAACTCCTCTCCATCTGTCAGAACACCCAACGCAGGCTTGAAACATGTCGCCATGGCACCGCAGCGAGCGTCCTTGCTTTCAGGCAGGCGCGGCGAAGCGAAACCTGCGCCGACCGGCATGAAAAATCCTTCTGCCTTAGATACGCACCGGCTCGATCTATCCCTCTCCGGTGAGCGTCTGACGCGAATATTCTTTCGGAACCAGGCGGTGATGGCGCCGCCGCCGCCGTGCCGCAGGTGAAGCCGGCCCCGAACTTGAGCGAACCAAACGTCCTTCAGGTCGGTCGTGCCTTTGGTTCTCACGCATTGTCATGGTCGGAACTTCCGTCCAGCTCCCGCTATGCGGGAAACCGGATTCAGCCCGCTGAAATCAACGGGCGCGTGCAGCAGTTCCGCCTTTCACCAGGCTCAGGATTTTTCTTGAGGGATCGATCTTGGTCGCGCGTATTGGGATGTGAAAGCAGCTCCCGTCTCACGGTGGGCGCGAGGTGAAAAGCTCACCGATGACCGGAAACGGGTGCGACGAAAATGAGATCTGGACCAATGCTTGCCGCCCTTCTCGCGCTGGGGGTGCCATCGCTTGCGGCGGCAGCCGAAGTCATAGTTGTTCACCGCGATCCGGGTTGCAGCTGCTGCGAGCAATGGGCTGCGCAAGTCCACCAGCAGTTCGGACGGCGCGTCACGCTGATCGATGATCGAAGGCGATCGGCCTTCCGCGTGGCGCAAGGCGTACCCGCACGTCTTGTCTCATGCCATACGGCGATCGTCGATGGCATGGTCTTCGAAGGCCATGTACCGATATCGGATATGAAGCGCGTTCTCGCACAACGCCCCCGTGGAGTGCGGGGCCTCGCCGTCGCCGGAATGCCTCTCGGATCGCCGGGAATGGAAGTGCCGGGGCGGCGCGCTGAGACATTTGACGTTGTCGCCTTCGGCCCCGCCGGCGAAAAGGTCTATGTGCATCATGGCCCCCGGTAATATCATTGCGGCAGATCGAAAGATCGATTAGGTAAAGACGCTGTGAAACGCACCCTTCAAATCTTGCTGCTGTTCGGAGCCTTGCTCGGCCTATTCGGCCAGGAGGCGGCGTTCGCCAGTGGCCCGCGCGCGCCGATGATCGAAATGGCGGCTGGCGCGATGTCGGCCGACTGTATGGAAATGATGCAACAAGACGGGCAAGAGCCTGGCAAGATGCCGTGCAAGGGGCTTACGCTCGACTGTATCGCTGCGATGGGGTGCACCATTCCGCCGTTTGCCGTGTCCGAACCGGGCATGGTCGGTGGATCACTGCTTGCGCGGCAATTTCATTTCCTGCCGCCTGTCTATCAGCTTGCCAGCTTATCGACCGGACCGGAACCTCCTCCGCCTAACGCCTGAATTGGAATGCCATGACCTGCCTGTCTGGTGCCATCCGTACCGGACGCGACTGTGTTTGACGGTCGCTCGTGCAGGCCCTTTCCAACATTCAATTCAGGAAGATAGATCATGAAGACTATTCTGTTCGGTGCGGCTGTTGCCGCCCTGTCGCTTGGCCTTGGCGCGACCGCGAGCCTAGCGCAGCAGCCCGCTTCTCCTGCCGGCGGCCATTATGAATGGCGCACCGTCCCGCAATCCGGTCCGCGCTCGACTGTGCCCGTTTCACGCAAGCGCGTCTGGGTGGCGGAGCGGACGCAAGGGGCAAATTGCGACTGTGAGATGATGCACATGAGCCCCGGTGAATGCATGAAATCCATGCCCGGCAAGGGCAACGGTCCGTCGGCCGGGTAAGGCAAGCTTTCCTGGCCGATAACGATAAATATGAAAGCCAGGCGCGTGGCGTCGGCGGAGCCATGGTACTTCGCCGACGCCACCATGCCTGACTGAGGTTCGCGTATCGGCCTGGTCACTCCCGATCAGGAGCATTCCATGCGATTCATCTTTGCGACTCTGCTCGCGATACTCCCGGCCGCTGCGCTTGCCGAGCCCCTGAGCTTCGACGAGGCTCTTGCCCGCGCAGCGAAAAGCGCGCCCCTGCTCGATGCGCGCGGCGAGCAAATTCGTGCCCGGCAGTCAGCCGCAATCGCGGCCGGGCAGTTGCCCGATCCCAAGCTCGGGATCGGCCTCGACAACTTCCCGATATCCGGTCCGCCCGCCTTCAGTCTGACGCGCGAGAACATGACGATGGAGCGTGTGGGGATCGAGCAGGACGTGCCGAACCTTGCCAAGCGGCACGCCCAGCAAAACCGGGCGGAAGCGGACATTACGGCAGCCCGGGCAAGAAGCCAGGTGGACCTTCGCAGGATCAGGGTCGCCACCGCCCTTGCCTGGATCGATGCCTACTACGCGCAAAAGCGCCTGGAGGCGATGGATGTAGTGCTGGAGCGCCTGCGCCGCCTGCCCGGCGCCGCTGTCTCGGCGGTGGCTGCGGGAACGGGTCGGCCAGCACAGAGCCTCAATATCCGCCAGTCGATTGCCGAGCTGTTCGAAGACCGCCGCAGCATGCTCGTCGCCGAAGCCGGCAAGGCGCGCGCCGAACTGGCGCGGTGGACGGGCGATCCCGACCCGCAACCCGCCGGCCCGTTGCCGCATTTCGCGGTGTCGCGCGAAGCGTTGAGGGCGGCTCTTGCGCGTCATCCGAAGCTCGAGCTGGCTTCCGCCAGTGTCGGTCAAGCTTTGGCGGACGTGGATGCCGCCCGCGCGGAGAAGCGGCCCGACTGGGGGTTCAACGTTGCTTTTCAACGCCGTGATCCGCAATTCGGCAGCATGGTCTCGGTCGGCGCCACCATGACGCTGCCGCTCTTTCCCGGCCGCCGGCAGAACCCGCGAATCGAAGCGGCCCGCGCCGATGCGGTGGCGGCCGGCGCCGAGAAGGAGGATATTCGCCGGACGCTGGAGGCGCAGCTCGAAACCGCGCTGGCCGAACATGCGATGCACCACGAGCAATGGATGCGCGCCCGCGATACACTGCTGCCTCTCGCACAGCGGGAAGCCCGACTCGAAACGGCAAGTTATGCCGCCGGACGAGCCGGGCTGCTCGACGTGATCGAGGCTGAAGCCGGCCTGGCCCGGACCGAACTTGATATGCTGGACCGCGAAGCCGCCGTTGCCCGGCACGAGGCGCTGCTCGCGCTGACCTATGGAGACAGCTTATGAAGCTCGAACTTTCGCCCCGGGCGCGGCTCGGCGCAGCGGCAACAGCCATCGCGCTTGTCGCGGCCGCTGCAGGCTACGGCGTGGCCTCCCTTGACGGCAGCAGGGCAAGCACATCCGGAGCGACCGCGGACGATCGCGAAGTGCTCTACTGGTACGACCCGATGTACCCCAACCAGCATTTCGACAAGCCGGGCAAATCGCCCTTCATGGACATGGAGCTGGTCCCCAAATATGCCGGTGAGGCAGGCGATGCGGCAGGCGTGCGCATCGACCCCGCGCTCGTCCAGAGCCTGGGGTTGCGCACCGCCGAGGCGCATCGCGGAACGCTGGGCAGCGGCCTGACCGTCACCGGCACGATTGGTTACAACGAACGTGACATCGCCATCGTCCAGCCGCGTGCGAGCGGCTTTGTCCAGGGCACCTATAACCGCGCCCCCGACGACGTGATCGGCGCGGGCGCTCCGCTCGTCGATCTCCTCATTCCCGATTGGGGCGGCGCGCAGGAAGAATATCTCGCCGTGCGCCGCACGGGCGACCAAGCACTCGCCAGCGCCGCGCGGCAGCGGCTGGTCTTGCTGGGCATGCCGCCGTCGACCATCGCAGCGGTCGAACGGAGTGGAAGGCCCCGCACCGTCATCACCATTGCCTCACCCATTGCCGGCACGATCAAATCCCTGGGTGTGCGTCCCGGCATGAGCGTGATGGCCGGCCAGACGCTTGCTGAGGTGAACGGGCTCGGCACGGTCTGGCTTGACGCCGCCGTGCCCGAAGCGATGGCGGCGCAGGCACGGCCCGGCAGACCCGTAACGGCGATCCTGACGGCCTTTCCCGGCGAGACATTCCCGGGGCAGGTGCGCGCGATCCTCCCGCAGGCGGAGACCGAAAGCCGGACTATCACCGCGCGCATCGAGCTTGCCAATCGTGGAGGACGGTTGCGGCCGGGCATGTTCGCGACCGTGAACTTCGCAGGCGCGCCGCGTTCGGCGCTGCTTGTTCCGTCCGAGGCGGTCATCCGCACCGGGAAGCGTGCGCTGGTGATGCTCGCGCTGGACAAGGGCCGCTATCAGCCAGCCGAAGTGAAGA
>JBFXHW010000235.1:0-4962 GCA_050176605.1 Sphingobium sp.
CGTGCTGCGGGGGCGCGGCGGCTATTGTTTCGAGCAGAATGCCTTGTTCGAGGCGGCCCTGCGTGCGCTGGGTTTTGCCGTACGGCCGCTGCTCGCGCGCGTCTGGCTGGAAAATCCGCAAGAGACGCCGCCCGCGACCCATCAGCTTGAGCTGGTGGAGATCGACGGGGCGGACTGGATCGCCGATGCCGGTTTCGGCGGCAGTTTCACCCCGCCCATGCCGCTCGCCGAGGGCGAGGGACCGGCCGCGCCCGACGGCGCCCTGCACCGGCTGCGCCGGGACGAACGCTTCGGCTGGATGCTCGAAAGACGGGGTCCGGTCGCGCCTGCCGACGGCCGCGCTGGCGAAGCGCCGGAATGGCAGCGCCAGTACAGCTTCACGACCGCGCCGGCCTATCCTGCCGACCTCGCGACGAGCAATCACTGGACGTCGACGCGGCCGGGCACACGCTTCACCAGCCTTGTCGTCGCGAGCCAGGTCACGGAAGACGGCTTTGTCTCGCTCACCAACCGGGCGCTGCGCATCAGCGGCGGCGCGGACAAGGGCGACGTGCTGTTGGAGGATGCGCAGGCATTGCGACAGGCGCTGCGCACGCACTTCGGAATCGCGCTCGACGAGGATGAGGCGGAAACGCTGTTCGCGCGCGGTCGCGGCTGAAGGCGGGGCTGAATCGACGGCGAACATCACGCTTCGCGCCAGAATGTGATATCATCGGCCATGCCCGTGGGGCTTGCCTATGGCCGCGCGCATCCCCATAGGAACATTCCCCCGACTCCGCAGGGAGCGGCAACGGACTGGGAGCTGAAGAAGTGGCGGTGGCGAACTGGAAGCCGGATAGCTGGCGCAAGCATGAAGGGCTGCAGATGCCCGACTATCGCGACGGCGCGGCGCTGGCTGCGGCGGAGAAGCAGCTTGCCGTCTATCCGCCGCTGGTTTTCGCGGGCGAGGCGCGCGAGCTGCAGGAGGATCTGGCCGCGGTTCAGCGCGGCGAGGCTTTCCTGCTGCAGGGCGGCGATTGCGCCGAAAGCTTTGCCGAGTTTCACCCGAACAACATCCGCGACACATTCCGCGTTCTGCTGCAGATGGCGGTGGTCCTCACCTTCGCCTCGAAGCTGCCGATCGTGAAGGTTGGCCGCATGGCGGGCCAGTTCGCCAAGCCGCGATCCGCACCCACCGAAACCGTGGGCGGCGTGGAGCTGCCCAGCTATCGCGGCGATATCGTCAACGACATCGCCTTCACGGCGGAGGGGCGCGAACCCGACCCGCAACGCATGGTACAGGCCTATAACCAGGCGGCGGCGACGCTCAACCTGCTGCGCGCCTTTGCGCAGGGCGGCTATGCCAACCTGCATCAGGTGCATCGCTGGACGCTGGAATTCATGGGCCGCAGCCCCTGGGCGAAGAAATTCAGCGAGACCGCCGACCGGATCGGCGAAGCGCTGGACTTCATGCGGGCGTGCGGCATCGACGCCGATACGGTGCCACAGCTCAACGGCACCAGCTTCTACACCAGCCACGAGGCGCTGCTCCTGCCCTATGAACAGGCGCTCACCCGGCAGGATTCGCTGACCGGCGGGTGGTATGACACGTCGGCCCACTTCCTGTGGATCGGCGACCGCACGCGCTTCGATGGGTCGGCGCATGTCGAATATCTGCGCGGCATCGGCAACCCGATCGGCATGAAATGCGGGCCGAGCCTGGAACCGGATGCGCTCATCCGCCTGCTCGACACGCTCAATCCCGACCGCGCCGAGGGGCGGATCACGCTGATCACCCGCTATGGCCATGACAAGATCGAGGCGGGCCTGCCGAAGCTCGTCCGCGCCGTGAAGAAGGAAGGCCATCCGGTGCTGTGGTCATGCGATCCGATGCATGGCAATGTCGTGAAGGCCGCCAATGGCTACAAGACGCGACCGTTCGAGCGCATATTGGCGGAAGTGCGCGGCTTCTTCGCCGTGCATCGCGCCGAAGGCAGCTTTGCGGGCGGCATTCACGCCGAAATGACCGGCCAGAATGTTACCGAATGCACGGGCGGCGCGGTGGCGATCACCGACGAGGGGCTGGCGGACCGCTATCACACGCATTGCGACCCGCGCCTCAATGCCGCGCAGAGCCTCGAACTGGCGTTCCTGCTGGCCGAGATGCTGAACGACGAGCTGGCGGAGCGGCGCAGGGCCGCGGCCTGATCCATGTATGATTTCGCGCCGGCCGACAGGGCGGACAAGGCCGCGCTCTATGCCGACCTGAAATCGGCGGTCGCGGCAATCGTCGCGGGCGAGCCGGACCCCGTTGCCAACATGGCCAATGCCGCCGCGCTGATCTGGCAGTTTCTGCCCGATCTGAACTGGGCAGGCTTTTACCGGCTGATCGACGGCGAACTGGTGCTGGGCCCGTTTCAGGGCAAGGCCGCCTGCATTCGCATCCCGCTGGGCCGGGGCGTATGCGGCACCGCCGCCGCGACGCGCGAAACGCAATGCATTGCCGATGTCCACGCCTTTGCCGGCCATATCGCCTGCGACGCCGCCTCGGCGTCGGAGATCGTTGTCCCCCTTCTTGTGGACGGCGACCTGATCGGCGTGCTCGATCTGGACAGCCCCGTGCCCGCGCGGTTCGATTCTGAGGATGTCGCGGGGCTGGAAGCGGTCTGCGCGGTCATCGTGGCCGCACTGAAGGGCTGAGAATTTCTGGCGCGATGGGCGATCAGGCCGCTTCGATCGCTCCCCGCCGGTCGCCGCGCCGCCGTCCCAGACAGAGCGCATCGATGTCCCTGGCCGACATGGGCCGCGCCAGCAGAAATCCCTGCAACTCGTCGCACCCGGCCTGTTTCAGGAAGTCGCGCTGCGCCTCGGTCTCGACACCCTCCGCCGTCAGTTTGAGTCCGTTGGCAAGGCCGAGCGTGACGATCGCCTGAATGAGCGCGCGGCCGTTCCCGCTTTCGATCGCATCAACGAAGGAACGGTCGATCTTCACCCGGTCGACGGCGATGTCGCGAATGTGGCTGAGCGACGAATAGCCGGTTCCGAAATCGTCGAGCGCGACCAGTACCCCGCGCTGGCGCAAGCCCGCCAGCGTATCGGTCACGCCGCTCGACGCATCCATCAATGCCGTCTCGGTAATCTCCAGCTCAAGCTGGCCGGGCTTCATCCCGGCCTCCTTCAGCATCTTCAACAGTCTGGCCGGAAAGGCACGGTTGCGGATCTGTACCGGCGAGACATTGACCGACAGGCGAATGCCGGGCCAGCGCCGCGCGTCGTTCATCGCCGTCTGGAATATCCAGGTGCCCAACGGCTCGATCAACCCCGATTCTTCGGCCAGTGGTACGAACTCGGCCGGGCTGATCACGCCGCGCGTGGGATGATCCCACCGCACCAGCGCCTCGACCGCGTTCATCTCTCCGGTCTTGGCCGAGAAGACCGGCTGATAATGGAGCTTCAGCTGTCCGCCGCCGTCACTGAGGGCCTGACGCAGATCGCGGTCGATCTCCTCGCGCGACCGGACCGCATCGTCCATCCGGGGATTGAAAATGGTGAAGCGGTTGCGGCCGTCCATCTTCGCCCGGTAAAGCGCAATGTCGGCCTTGCGCACCAGTTCGGTGCGGTCGACACCGTGATCGGGCGAAACCGCGACGCCGATGCTGGCGCCGATAAAGCTCTGCGCACCGGCAAGGTCGAACGGGCGGCGAAGATCCTCGACGATCCGCGCACAGATTTCCTTGACGATGCCGTTGCCGGTCAGATCCACCAAGATGATCGCGAACTCGTCTCCGCCCAGCCGGGCAACGGTGTCATAATGGCGCACGTCGGCCGACAGCCGCGCCGCGACCTCGACGATCAGTTGATCCCCCGCGGGATGCCCCAATGTGTCATTGACCTGCTTGAACCGGTCCAGATCGATATAGAGCACTGCCAGCCGCGAACCGTCGTGACGCGATTGTTCAAGAGCCTGTTCCAGCTTGCGTTCAAACATCGCCCGGTTGGGCAGGCCCGTCAGAACATCGTGCAGCGCAAGATGATGGGCTCTGGCGCGGCTTTCCTCCAGATCGTGCGTGCGGAGTCCGAGGCGCTTGACCAACAGCAATATGGCGGCCCCGGCCAGCGCAAGCGCGGAAATGACGGCGGGTGCAATATAGGATCGGACCGCCTCGCCCGGTGCGAATGGCCGCCAGATGAAATAGCCGATGACATGGCCGTTGCGGGACGTGAGCGGCACCGAGGCCTCGCCGGACCCGAGCGTGGCAGCGCGCGCATAGCGGCCGCCAGCCAGATCATATTGGTGGCTGAGCCGGGAGATCAGCTTGCCGTCGAGATAGACGATGCTGATGTGCGTCGCCTCCGTGCCCCGCTTCTGTTTGATCTCGCCCGTGTCAGAGACGACCGGCTTCGCGCTGACGATCGCCGGATGTCCGTGCATCATCACGAGATCGGCTTCACCGGGGCTCAGCATCGCCAGCTCGTCATCATCCTTCGGTGGTTCCTCGCCGGCCGCGCGCAACCGGTCGACCAGCGGCTGGACCTGCGCCTTCACATCGGAATAGGCCTGTGCGTCAAGGCGCTTTCCATCGCGCATGGCGTAGATCGGCCGGTCGCGCGGATCGAGGATATAGACTTCGTCATGGCCGGCATATTCGTTGAACCACAGACCGATGTTCTGGTCGACCCAGTCGAGATCGAGCGGCCGCCGGGCAAGCTCGATCACGGCATTGTCCCAGACGGTCGACGATTCCTGGACGTGCGCGACGCGATCGACGCCTTGCGCCAGAACCAGCGAGACGATCGCCCGGTCGCGCTCCTGCGATTTCCGGTCGACTTCCTTCGCCGACCACATCAGCAATCCTGTGACGAGGACTCCCATCACAAGGGCGATGGCTGAAATGGCCGCGAACAGCCTGCTGCTCAGTGAATTCATAGGATCCGGCCAAACGATTATTCCGCCCGGATCATAGCGCTCAAGCAGTTAAATAT
>JBFXHW010000236.1:0-4944 GCA_050176605.1 Sphingobium sp.
AGCGATATCGGAACGGCAGTGCCACCCAGACCTAGCGTGCCTGACGGTGCAAAGGCCGCGGCGATGTCCAATATGCCGCGCCCATAGATGGTGTCGGTTCCCGTCGCGCCGGCATCGCGGGCGTTCGACAGGATCAGGTCGACGATTGCAGCACTGGAAAGGTTCGGGAAAGCCTGAGCGAGCAGCGCCACGGCGCCTGCCACTTGCGGTGCAGCGAAGCTTGTTCCGCTATATATATAATAGGTAGCCGGATCGTTCAGGAGATCGATCGACCGGACCTTCTCGCCCAGCGCGCCAATGACGATATTCTGTGATGTTCCAGCAAGATCGCTGAATGCCGAGATCTGGCCGTTTGCGTCGACCGAATTGACGATGATGACAAGGCCGTTGCCCGATGCCGCCAGTGCCTGGGCAAAGGGGCTGGGATTGTTGGGATCATAGTCGGGCGACGTGTCGTCCCGTTCGTTTCCCGCCGAAACGACCAGGATGATGCCAGCCTTCGTTGCCCGGTCAACTGCATTTCTGAGCGAGAAGCTCGTGCCGCCGGCACCGCCCAGAGAGAGATTTACAACGCGGGCGCCATGGTCGGTCGCCCAGTTGAGCGCGGCCGCTATATCGCTGTCGAAAAAGCTGCATCCGTCCTGATCGTCGCAGCTTCCGCTACGGTCGGCGCGCAGGGCCATGACGGTGGCATCGAAGGCGACCCCCATGATTTCCTTGCCGTTCCGGTTGGCCGCGAGAATGCCGGTCACCGCAGTGCCGTGTCCATCGGTGTCGTTATAATTGCTGTTGCCGCCGAATGCCCCGGAAGCGGTGCTGATCCGGCCGGTAAATTCCGCGCTGGAGGTGTCGATGCCGGTGTCGACGACGCCGATGGTCACGCCGGCGCCTGTGGCGTTGCCCTGCCAGGCCGTGATCGCGCCGTTGAAACGGGCGGCATTCGAATTGCTGTATTCCGTCGTGTTGAAATTGGTTGGCGGTGGTGCGGGCGCGGGCGTAGGTGTAGGGGCCGGTGTTGGTGTTGGTGTAGGGGCGGGCGTCGAAACGACACCTCCGCCGCTTCCGCCACCGCAACCCCCAAGCGTCAGGACCGCCATCAGCGCCAGCGGCGGGCCTGCGATCGCGTGAAGCTTGTACATGCCGTCCTTTTCCCCGCCGCTTCGCGGCAGCCCTCCAGATTCAAGCAGCATAGGACCGAGATTCTGAATTTTTGCTTTAGGGCCCTGACCCCAGACGAATCGGGCGGTTTCCTGGACCGTGCAATGCGATTGTGACCAAGTGGCTGGTATGCAGGCATGAAAGGAGTAGAATGGGTGCATGGTGGGCACGGTACGCAGTCTCATACTCTCCTGTCTTGCGATTGCGGGTTTGGCGGCCTGTGCCGGCCCTATCAAGACGGATCTGCATTCGCTTGGACCGGGCATGGCGGATACCGGTGTTCTGGCATGGGCATCTGCACCGACAGGAAATGCCGCGCCGGTTCTCGACGAGGCAAGGCAGGAGGTGAGCGGCGTGCTTGTCGCGAAGGGATTCGGTTTCAGCGACGTCGCGCCCTATTCGGTTTCGCTGGGTCTTTCCGAGCGCCCGGGCGACATGGCGGTCGCCGCCGAAGATGGCGTGTCGCTGTCGCCGGCCAAGCGGCGGCGTCTTCTGCAGGATTGCGAGGACAGGATATTCCGGCTGCGCGTCACGATCGTTGATCGGGCGACGGGTTTGGTCCGCTATGACGGCGCCGCAGAGGAGGCCCACTGCAAGGCTGGTCTGAACGAGGTTCTGCCGCGACTGGCGCGGCTCGCGGTCGCCGACTTGGCGCAGCCTCGCGGCGAACACCGCATACTCAGTCGAGGTCGGGACTGAAAGGCATGTCCAATGAAAGCGGCAGGCGCATCGTGAAGCGCGCCCCGCCGTCCTCGTTGTCTTCATAAGCGGCGGTTCCACCAAGATTTCGGGCGGCGGCGGCCACGAAGGCAAGGCCCAACCCTGAACCGGTTCGACTCGCCTCGGCACCGATGCTGCTATAGCCAAAGCGCGCGAACGGCTTTTCGCGCCGTTCGGGCGGGAGTCCCGATCCCTGATCGCTCACCGAAGCCACAGCATCGGTGCCGTCCCGGGCCACGGCACACGATATGGTTCCGCCGGGTTGCGAAGCCTGGACGGCGTTGGAAAGCAGGTTTGTCAGCGCGCGGACGAGCACTGCCGCATCCCCGGCGACCCATAGCTCGCCTGCAGGCAATTGACCGCGATCAATCCGGATATTCTGCCGATGGGCCTGTGGCCAGACCACGTCGATCGCCTGCGCCATGGCATCGGCAACGTCGACCGGCTCGCCCTTCGCATCCTCCTGCCGCTCCAGCCGGGCGAGCTGGACGAAATCGTCCGCAAGGCCAAGCGTGATTTCAGCATAGCGGCGAATGCGCATGTTCAGTCGCCCGTCGCGCTCGTCATGTCGAACCGGGTTTCCGTCGATCAAGGCGATGATCGCTGCCTGTGGCGTCCGCATATCGTGGGAGAGGAACTGCAGCATTTCCTCGCGCTCGACCGCGTTGCGGCGCATCGCGGCGATGACATGGTGAAGGCGGCTTGCGCTTTCGGCCACATGATCGCCGCCAGACCTCTGGGTTGGCACGGTCCGGGCCAACCCAGCCTGCTGCAGCAGGACGTCGATCTCCCGTTCGATGAAATAGGAAATGGCCGACAGCCTGCGCCAGCCCCAAAGCGGATAGACTATGACGATACCCAGCAGCGCCGCCACCGGAGGAAACCAGATGCCGGCAAAGACCAATGTCAATATTGTCGCCGCGATAACTGCTGCCGTGACGCCGAGCGACAACAGCAATCCACGCGTCGGCGTCAGATGCCAGAAGGCGACCAACAGCGTCCAGAGCAGCGCCAGCGAAACCACGATGACCCAGAAACGGGGGGTCTGGGTTATGAACCGATCGGCCAACAGGCTGCTCAACAGGTTGGCCTGAATCTCGGCGCCGGGCATGAGCGCCGCCGTGCCGTCCGGTACCGGATAGAGGTCGCCCAGACCGGGTGCCGACGCTCCGACGATAACGATCCTATCGCGGATCAACGCGGACGGAACCTCTCCGTACAACAGATGCGCCATGCTAATCGTGCGAAAGCTGCCGACAGGGCGAAAGGCGATCGGCTTCGCCTCGCCGGTTTCAGTCTCATGCCGAAAGGCTTCGGACTCGCGGCCATGGACGACCCGATAGGCGAGTTCGGCGAGATGCGGTATCCATCTGTTGCCGTCTCTGGCGGCCAGGCTGACTCGTCGTGCCCGCCCGTCGCTGTCGATCTCCAGATTGGCCGAGCCCAGTCCTGCTGCCGCGCTGGCGATCTGCTGGTCAGGAGCGAGAAGGCGATAGGGGGCCCCATTGGGCCCCGGCATGTCGAAAAAGACTGGCAGGAAGACAGGCGGAGTGCCGGTCATTGCGGCGACCAGCGCCTTGTCGTCCTCTGAGGGTTCGATGAACAATATGTCGTATATGATCGCGGCAGGATGAGCGCCCTTCAGTTTGCGGATTGCCTCGGCGTGAATCTGCCGCCGCCACGGCCATCGCCCGATCGCCGAGAGGGCTTCATTGTCGATGGCGACGATCAGGATTCTGTCTTCGGGTGGCGGTGCGTGGAAGGGGCTGACCAGGTCATAGAGCAGGCGGTCAGGCCGCTCCAGCATGTCCGCCTGCTCGGCGATGATCAGGATCAGGCTGGCACCGATGCCGATCAGCAACCATTCGAGGAGCAGGCGTCCGGCCTTCAATGCGCCGTTTCCCCTCGGGAGACGATCAGGCTCTGTTCGGGGAGCCAGTTCACGCTCTCCTCACCGTCCGAATATTGGGTAACGCCTACGCGCCAGAAATATTTTCCCGGAGGCAGGTCGGAGAGCGTCACCTGACCGGCCGTCAGTCCCGGCTCATCGATCAGCGGTGGCGCGCCCGTTCGGTCCGGCCGCAGCCGGAAATGATAGATGCGCTTGCCCGATCCGCTGCCCGACCAGCGAAAGCGATATCCGTCTTCATCAACTTCGGTCGAGGCCTCAAGGCCGGTCAGGACACGCCGCATTGCATAGGTCTGCGGCATGCCTTCGAGCCCGCTTGCGGCGATGGCCGTGATACGGACGAACCAACGGCCGTTCCCGACATCCGAAAAGTTCAGCTTCGGGGTGTCTGAATAGCTTTCCTGGACGATCTCGACGAAACCCGCGTCGCGAGCGAGTTGTGCATGGTAGGCGCGTGCGCCAACGGTCGGCTCCAGCATCAGCGAGACGAGAGGATCGACCTGCACCTTCCCCGGTTCGAGCAGTTGCGGCGGCGCAAGCAGAGACTCGGTGATAATTCTGCCGCCCATGCCCACGCCGGCACCGAATCCGGCCGCCACAGACGTCTCGTCAGCATTTCGTCCAGCGTTCACGCCAACATTGCCTTCTATCACTTCGGTCAGCGAAGGTTTGTCTTCCCCGTCATAGGCGACGCGGAACGTCGTGCCGCGCACCGCCGAAACCGCGATCGGCGTTCGGATGCGATAGCGACCCTGCTCGTTTTCCAATGGCGTGGCATTCGTTTCGATGCGGCCCTTCTCGACGAGAAAGTCGAAATCGACCGAGTCGGTCAGCAGAAAGCGGCGCATGGCCGTGATGCGAATCCGCGTCTGCGAGGGAAGGCTGATGCGGGAGCCGTTGGAAAGCTCGAGCGTGACAAAACTGGTGGCGCCGGTTTCGATCACATTGCCGGGAAGGATTTGCATCCCCACAGCGACTGCGCTGGCCTTGCCCGCCATTTCGACCCGGCCCGTCCCCTTGAACGAGATGATGCGTGCGGCCAGCTGCACCGATTTAAGCAGCCGCACGGGAATGGTCACGACCGTTCCTGGCGGAATGCGATATTCATCCCCGATCCGGTTGTGCGCCTTGACGCTTCGCCAGTCCAGATCGGAAGA
>JBFXHW010000237.1:0-4942 GCA_050176605.1 Sphingobium sp.
CGCTCTCTCGCATTGTCGGATCCAGCGTTGCAAACAGCATGTCCTTGGCCAGCACGCCGGACCCAGTCATCCTGTTGAAAAGAGTCGATTTTCCTGCAATTGTATAGCCCACGAGCGCAATCACCGGCCATGGCGCGCGCTGGCGCCGGGCGCGATGGAGGCCGCGGGTACGCGTCACCTGCTCCAGCTCGCGCCTGATCTTCGCCATCCGGTCGCGAATCATGCGCCTGTCCGCCTCGATCTGGGTTTCGCCGGGGCCGCCGAGAAAACCGAAGCCGCCGCGCTGCCGCTCAAGGTGGGTCCAGCTTCGCACCAGCCTCCCCGCCTGATAATCGAGATGCGCCAGTTCGACCTGAAGCCGCCCTTCATTGGTGGCGGCACGCTCACCGAATATCTCCAGGATCAGTCCGGTCCGGTCTATCACCTTGGCGCCGAGCGCGTTTTCCAGATTGCTTTGCTGCACAGGCGTCAGCGCATTGTCGACAATAACGAGTTCGGCCTTGTTCTCAGCCGCCATAGCGGAGATTCGGTCGACCTGACCGCTGCCGAACAACGTTGCCGGTCTGACGGAGCGCACGCGAAGGCTGTCGCTGGCGCGCACATCGATTCCGATAGCGAGCGCAAGCCCTTCCGCCTCGGCCAATCGCGCCGCGCTGTCCCGTGCGTCCGGACCCGCGAGATCCGCGCGCACTACAACCGCCCGCGCGCCGCGCGAAAGGTCGTCCGCGCTGCCTCTTTCGAAAACGCTCAAGCCGCCAGCCTCATGATCCTGATATAGGCGCGCACCAACAATATGTCAGCGTAAACCGGCAAAGATCAGTCGTCGTCGTCCTTGCCCTCGTCGGCATTTTCACCGCTGAGATCAAGCGGACGAGAAGGCTGAACCGTAGAAATGGCATGTTTGTAGACGAGTTGCGCCATTCCATCGCGTTCCAGCAGCATGCAGAAGAGGTCGAATGCCGCTATTTCACCTTGCAGAATGACGCCGTTGACGAGGAACATCGTGACCGGATCGCGCGAACGCTGGACCGCACTCAGGAAGATTTCCTGCAGCAGCTTCGACTTTGCACCGGTTTCGGCAAAGGCCTTGCGCACATCGCTCAGTTCAAGCGACTGCGAAGGCATGACGGTCGAAATCGCATGCTTGTAGACAAGCTGTGACTGCCCGTCCCTCCGCAACAATACCGAGAAGTTGTCGAACCAGGTGATGATGCCCTGGAGCTTTACGCCCTTGACCAGGAACATCGTTACCGGTGTCTTGGTCTTGCGCAGATGATTCAGGAAAATATCCTGCAAGTTGTTTGATTTCTCGGCCATAGATTCCAGCCTTCCTTATTGGCGGAACGTTGCCCGCTATTGCCCTCCTGTCGGAGCGCCGTTTCGACAGGACGCCTATCGTCCTGCCCTTTCGTTCATATCGCACATGCGAACATATTTCCATCGCCGGCGAATATTTATTTGGCTTGGCTATTCCTTGTCTTCGGTCAGGCCAAGAAGCTTCAGTTTTCGGTGAAGGGCGGAACGTTCCATCCCTATGAAATTGGCCGTTCGCGATATGTTGCCGGAGAAACGGCGGATCTGAACACGCAGATACTCCCGTTCAAAATTCTCGCGTGCCTCCCGGAGTGGCGCTGTCATGATTGAATTAGGCATCGACTGGCTATTCTCTTCTGCCGCGCTCGCTTCTGCGGGAAGCATGTCGAGCTCGATTCGCCCGATTCGGTCGGCCGGAGCAAGGATCAGCGTCCGTTCGATGACGTTACGCAGTTGACGAACATTCCCCGGCCAGTCGCCGGCCTGGAGCGCCGCCATGGCATCCGGCGCGACCTCGGGTGGCGGCACGCGCCGATCGGCCGCGAAGCGGGCGACATAATGCTCAACCAGCGCCGGAATGTCCTCGCGCCGCTCGCTTAGCGGTGGAATGACGAGCGGAACCACGTTCAGGCGATAATACAGGTCTTCGCGGAATCGCTTTTCCTCGATTTCATCGGTCAGGTTCGTCGCTGTCGACGTGATGAACCGGACATCCACCTTGACCTGACGCTGCCCCGACACCCGCATGAAGCTCTGATCCGTCAGCACACGCAGGATTTTTGCCTGTGTGGTGAGCGGCATGTCCGCCACTTCGTCGAGGTAAAGCGTACCGCCATGTGCCTGCTCAAGGTAGCCCGGACGTACCAGCCCGCTGGGGTCCTCGACACCGAACAGCTCCTCCTCCACGCGCTCCGGGTCCATCCGCGCCGACGTCACGATGATGAAGGGAGCATCGGCCCGCCCGCTCCAGTTATGGAGCATGCGTGCCGCGATTTCCTTGCCCACGCCCGCCGGCCCGGTGATCAGTACGCGGCTGCCCGTCCCGGCGACCTTCTTGATTGTTGCGCGGACGGCATTGATCGAACTGCTGGTACCTGTCAGCTCTTCGTCCTGACCAACCTTGGCGCGCAGGGCCAGGTTTTCGCGGCGCAGACGCTCGGTCTCCGTGGCCCGTGCGACAAGATGCAGCAGTCGGTCCGCCTCGAACGGCTTTTCGATGAAGTCGGCGGCCCCTTTCCGAATCGCCGCGACTGCCGTGTCGATATTGCCATGGCCGGAAATCATCAGCACAGGTATTGTCGGATCGCGCTTCTTGATCTCGTCAAGCACCTCAAGACCATCCAGCCGCGACCCCTGCAGCCAGACATCAAGCAGGACGAGCGAGGGACGGCGCGCCGCGAGAGCCTCCAGCGCGGCATCGGCACTCGCCGCCGTTCGCGTCTCATAGCCCTCGTCCCCAAGCACGCCCGCGACAAGCTCGCGGATATCCTCCTCATCGTCGACGATCAGAATATCAAGCGCCATGTGCCACGCTTTCTCCTTTGCTGTCCGGCGCGATTGCCGGGTTTTCCTCTAGCCGCGCCAGATGTTCCGGATCGAGAATGATCCGCACGAGCGTGCCGCCGCCCTCGACATCGTCAAAAGCCATCACTCCGCCATGCTCCTCGACAATCTTCTGGACTATTGCGAGCCCCAGGCCCGTACCCTTTGTGCGCGTCGTCATATAGGGCTCTATGATGCGCTCCCGCTCTTCGGGAAGGCCCACGCCATTGTCGCGCAATTCGATCAGGATCTTTTCCTCGGCCTCCCGGATCACCATTGCGATGGCCCCGGCATGATCAGTTTCCAGCGCGCTCCGCGCCTCGACCGCCTCGACCGCGTTCTTGACGATATTGGTCAGCGCCTGACCGATTTGCCGCCGGTCGCAGACAAGCTCGCGCTCACCGATATCGGAGGAGAATGAAAAGGCGATGCCCGGATGGGCCACTTCGTGAAGAAAAAGCGAATGTCGGGCGATATCCGCAAGCGGTTCGGTTCGGAACACGGGTTTGGGCATACGCGCAAACGACGAAAATTCATCGACGATCCGCCGCAGGTCGCCGACCTGCCGCACGATCGTTTCCGTCAACCGCGTGAACGTCCCCTTGTCGCTTTTGACCTCGTCGGCATAGCGGCGCTGAAGGCGCTCGGCCGCAAGCTGTATCGGCGTGAGCGGATTCTTGATCTCATGCGCGATCCGGCGAGCAACATCGGACCAGGCTGCGCGCCGCTGATCCGAGAGCTGTTGCGTGATATCGTCGAACGTCAGGACATGGCCGTTATGATCGCGGGCCACCTTCACCGCCAGTGTGCGCAGTTCGTTCCCGACGCGTATCTGCACGATTTCGGCGGATATGCCTTCTTCCAGCATTTCTTGAAGATCACGGGAAACATCGCTCAACGGCCGGTCAACGAGATCATCCTGATCGTTCGCAAGGATCCGGGACGCGGAATCATTGATCATACGGATGTCACCCTCATGATCGACCGCCAGCACACCAGCGCTGACGCCGGACAATATCGCCTCGATGAACGCGCGGCGGTTTTCAAGCTGGCTGTTGGCCGTCATGAGAGCGCTGGTCTGCCCCTCGAGCCGCTGCGTCATGCGGTTGAAAGCGGTCGAAAGCATACCGATTTCATCGCGCGCATGCGGGCCCGCAACACGGGTGGAAAGATCGCCGGCCGAAATGCGCCGCGCCGCGTCGACCAGTTCGTTGACCGGCTTCACCAGCCGGTCCGCGACTTTTAGCGCGATCCAGACGGCGAGGCCGATCAGCATCAGCGATCCGATGAACAAGGCGGAGTTGAAGCGGATCTGGAGCGCACGCGACTGCCGTGCGAAGCTGTCATAATTGGCCAATACCGCCTGCGCCCGCTTCACCTGGCTGAAAGCGGGTGCATCGGAATCGCGCGTCGCATAGAGATATATGCGCCGGTTCGGATAGAGCAGCGTGAATGCCTCGATCTGATCCGGTTCCGCGCGGACGACGACTCCCTCACCTCGATCTAGCCGGCTGACCACATCTTTCGTGAGCATCTGGGAGGTAGGCCGCTTGTCAGGATCAACCGTCGCCGCCGTGCGCGCGATGCCGTCGTCGCCAATTTCGATGATCGCGGAGCGATTGAGCTTTCGCGTGACCACCTGATAGATATAGCCTTCCGCGAACTCCGGGCTCGAAACCTTCGATTGCGCCAGATAATCGCGCAAATCACTCGCCATGGTCAGCGTCTCGTCACCGACTTCGCGCAAATTTTGCTCATAATAGCCACGCGCGAAGGTTCCGGCATTCTGGAGCATGGCCCGCGCGCTGTCCGAAAACCAGAACTGAACGCCATATTGGAACAGCAGCGAAGCGAATATGACAACCAACAGCATGGGGATGGCCGCGACCAGCGAAAATATCGCCACCAGCCGGACGTGGAGCTGCCCGTCGCTTCCTATCGCCGACCGGGCCGCGCGGCGGACCGCAACCCGCCGTCCTAGCAGCACCAGCAGAGCAATCGCCGGAACGAGATTGGCCACGAGAATCAGGGCGACGAGCGGAGGCGACAGGAGTGCCGTGCTGTCATCCTGCCCGGAGAGTGCCGC
>JBFXHW010000238.1:0-4899 GCA_050176605.1 Sphingobium sp.
AGGGAATGGACAGGAGGAACAGCGGCGCCACTGACCAGGTCAGAAGCTGCATCGCGTAGCTGTATCCGCCCTCCCAATACCAGCGCGCGGTCCCGTAAAAGAGCGCGATGCCCCCCCATGTCGCCCATAGACCGGCGAGCTTCACGATCGAGATGTCGAGCGCCTCGCGGCCCGAGCGCAGGCCGCCCGGCCAGTCCAGTCCTGTCGACGCGCGCCGGTGCACCTTGTCGACGAGGATCGACCATAGCAGCATCGGCACGCCGCAAGCCACAACGGCGGCGATCCCGGCGTGCGGGCCATCCATGCCCCGGTTCCAGGCGAACCAGGTCCACAGCGCCAGTCCTGCGAAGCCAGCGAGGCCGACGCCGTGCGACACGGCAGAAGGCGGGCAGTCATCCGCTGTCGTGCCGGTGTGGGACAGTTTCGTCTTCATCTCGCCCTCATAATCAAAAAATGCTAAACAGGGGATAAGGGGATTGCGGCGAGCGACCGTCGCGCCCTGAAAATGGCTGAAGGGGGAAGGTGATGACGCACTCGCGATCGCGCAGGCAGCGCAGGGCTGACAAGGCGGTGATCACGCTGCGATATATTCTTGGCATCGTGGTGCTGGCGATCGTCTTCACGATTTCTCACCTGCTGCTGTGGAAACCCAATGACGTCGCGCCGGGCGAAGACCAGGCCGTTCTGGATGCGCAGGAAGACGCCTATTACGACTGAGCGCCGGTCTGCCCCGGCCTGCCGATTCCGCCGATAGAGGGTGCCCGGTTCGGAACGGGCGTGCCGCAGGATCGTTCTTCCTTGCAAAGGAGACGACCATGAACGACGAAATCCATGTAAGCGGCGAACGCGCCCGCGCAGGCGAAACGCCGCACATCGTCCGCTATGTGCTGGTCATATCCACGCTGCTGGCGGCGATAGCGATGACGATAGCATGGGTGACCGGGGCGCTGACGTCGGACGACGGCGCAAACGGGAATGAAACGCCCGTTGCCGCGCGCCCCCAGCCCGATTCCGTTCCACGGTCGTCGGATGACCTGATCGACGAATCGCGGCAGTCCACCGTTGACGATCAGAAGGAGCGTTACACCGCGCCGGCGGAATAGCGATCAGAGGCCGCGGCGGCCCAACAGGCGAAGCCGCAGCGCGTTGAGCTTGATGAAGCCCTCCGCGTCGCGCTGGTCATAGGCCCCCGCATCGTCCTCGAACGTCACGACCTTCTCGCTGTAGAGCGAATTGGCCGACTTGCGCCCGACGACATAAACGCCGCCCTTGTACAGCTTCAGCCGCACGGTGCCGGATACCTTCTGCTGACTGTGGTCGATCGCCGCCTGCAGCATCTCCCGCTCCGGCGAGAACCAGAAGCCGTTATAGATCAGCTCGGCATAGCGGGGCGCAAGTTCGTCCTTCAGGTGCGCCGCGCCGCGATCAAGCGTAAGCTGCTCGATGCCGCGATGCGCAAGATGATAGATGGTGCCGCCCGGCGTTTCATACATGCCGCGCGATTTCATGCCGACGAAGCGGTTCTCGACGAGATCGAGGCGGCCGATGCCATGGGTGCGGCCATAATCGTTCAGCGTTTCGAGCAGGGTCGCCGGCGACATGCCGATGCCGTTGATCGCGACGCCGTCGCCATGTTCGAAATCGATCTCGATATATTGTGGCTCGTCTGGCGCATCCTCGGGGTTGACCGTGCGCGAATAGACGAAATCCGGTGTCTCTTCCCACGGATCCTCCAGCACCTTTCCTTCGGAACTGGTATGCAGCATGTTTGCATCGGTGGAGAAAGGCGCCTCCCCGCGCTTGTCGCGCGGGATCGGAATCTGGTGCTGCTCGGCAAATTCAATAAGGCGCGTGCGACTGGTGAGGTCCCATTCACGCCAGGGCGCGATCACCTTGATGTCGGGTTGCAGGGCATAATAGCCAAGCTCGAAGCGGACCTGGTCATTGCCCTTGCCGGTCGCGCCATGGGAAACGGCGTCGGCGCCAACCTGCTTGGCGATCTCGATCTGGCGTTTGGCGATCAGCGGCCGCGCGATCGACGTGCCGAGCAGGTAAAGCCCTTCATACAGCGCATTGCTGCGCATCATCGGGAAAACATAGTCGCGTACGAATTCCTCGCGCACGTCGTCGACGAAGATATGCTCTTCCTTGACACCCATCAGCCGCGCCTTGGCCCGCGCGGGCTCCAGCTCCTCGCCCTGCCCCAGATCGGCGGTGAAGGTCACGACCTCGCAGCCATAGGTCTGCTGCAGCCATTTCAGGATGACGCTGGTGTCCAGGCCGCCGGAAAAGGCGAGGACTACACGGTTGACCTTGTCTGACATGCGGAGACCCTTCGGGCTGAACTGGTTGACCGCGCGCGCCTAACAGCGATGCGGGCGATGTGCAACCGCTTCACCACCAGTGAAGCGCGGCCCCCAGCATCCAGAGCCCCAGCGCAACGAACAGGCCCGCCGCCGCGGCCCGGACCAGCGAAAGACGAACGCGCCTGATCAGGGCCTCCCCCAGATACACGGCGGGAACATTGGCGATCATCATGCCAAGCGTCGTTCCGGCCGTGACCATCGCGACATGGGCAAGGTCGTTGCCATATTGGGCGCCCAGCGCGACCGTCGCCACCTGCGTCTTGTCGCCCATCTCGACAAGGAAGAAGGCAATGGCCGTGGTTACGAAGACGCTTGCCCTGCCCGGCGTTTTCAGCTCGTCCTCGTCCATCTGGTCGGGCACGAGCGTCCATAGGCCCATGGCGATGAAACCAAGCGCGACTGCGATGCGGAAGGCCGGGCTGTCGAGCAGGCCCGCAACGCCATGGCCGACAAGCGCCGCCAGAAAATGATTGAGCAAGGTCGCGACCAATATGCCCATGATGATGGGTAATGGCCGGTTGAAACGGGTTGCCAGCAGGATCGCCAGCAACTGCGTCTTGTCGCCCACCTCTGCCAGCGCGACGAGTGCGGTCGAACTCAGAAATGCTTCCATGTGTTTTCAGTCCAGCGCCTCGATCGAAAGGGCACGCGCGGCACGCCGCGCGACGACGGCGAGTCTTTCCGCCGACGTGCCGTCACGGCCTATAGCGGAGAGGCCCGCCATCACCATCATCATATGATCGGTCACGTCCACAACCCGCTCCGGCGCATGGCGCGATATGCCACGATACAGAGCCGCCGCGATGGAGAGACGCGCCTTGCGCAGATGCGCGACGATGGCGGCATCGCTGCAATTGTTCGCGGCCTCCAGGATCATGCAGCCGCCCCAGGACCCGGCCTCCCCCTGTCGCCAGGCGAACCGCCGGGCAGACAGAAGCAGCACCGTCTCCAGCGCATCCGCCAGCCCCGGTTCTTCCTCGAACGCGCCGCGTACCTCCGCCAGCCAGTCCGCCGAATAGGCATCCGCGATTCTGGTGAAGAGCAGCGCCTTGTTGCCGAACGCGGCATAGAAGCTCGGCGGATTGATGCCCATGGCGGAGGTAAGATCGGTGAGCGTCACCCTGTCATATCCACGCACGCGGAAAAGCGCGAGCGCGGTCGCCTCAGCCTGCCCGACATCGAACTGGCGCGGTCGCCCGCGCCTGCGCGCGGCCTGCTCCTGCCGTTCGCCGATGACCGTTGCCCCGTCGCTCATCCGGCCAGAGGTCGCATATTTGGTTAACAGGCGCCATGCTTTTCTGAACGCAACGCTTCGTCTCCATTCATCTTCGGTCCATCGGCGATTCGCTAGGAGGCTTCTCACACAGTTCCCAAGGAGAATTGCCATGAAGAAATCGTTGCTGATCGCGGGGGCCGCCGTGCTGGCGATCGCCGTACCCGCCATTGCCGCCCATCATGAGGGCGATGCCGACGGCTCCCCCAAGATGATGATGCAGGACATGACCCGCGCCGACGTGGAGGCGAAGGTCAAGGATCATTTCGCCAAGGTCGATGCCAACAAGGACGGCGCGATCACGATGGAGGAGATGGATGCATATCGCGAGGCGAAGCAGACCAATCGGATGGATGCGCATTTCGCGCGGATGGATGCCAATGGCGACGGATCGATCAGCCGCGAGGAATTCGCCAGCGCCCATGATGCGATGCGCGAAAAGCGCGGCGATATGCGTGAAAAGATGAAGGAGCGACGCGACCAGATGGCCGAAAACGGCGAAGCGCCCGGCTCTCGTCCCATGGGCATGATGCGCGGCATGAAAGGCCATCATGGCGACATGGGCATGATGGGCGGCCGGATGTTCAAGAAGGCCGACGCCAATGGCGACGGCAAGGTAACGATGGCGGAAGCCACCAGCGCCGCGCTCGCCCATTTCGACAAGGTCGATGCCGACAAGAACGGCACCGTGACCCCGGCCGAGCGCATGGAGTTCTGGAAGTCGATGAAGGCCGAATGGAAAGCGAAGGCTTCCCGCGACTCGTAATCGGTGAGGATCAGGCGGGGGCGCGGAGTCGCGCCTCCGTTTCCATCATGTAATCGCGCGTGATCGGCAAGGCGTGCCGGTCGCGCGCATATTGTATCTGATAGATGAGCATGCCGCCATGCTCGAACGCCGCCGTCGCCCCGGCGAGATAAAGCGTCCACATGCGAAAGAAGCGGGCGTCGTAGAGTTTCTCTATCGCTGCGCGGTTCGTCCGGCACCGCTCATACCAGGCGCGGCAGGTTTTTGCGTAGTGAAGGCGAAGTGCCTCCACATCGGTAACCATCAGCCGGTTCGGCTCGCTGCCGTGCAGTATTTCACTCAATGCCGGAATATATCCGCCCGGGAATATATATTTGCGGGTGAAGGCATCGGTCGCGCCCGGCCCGCCCATGCGCCCGATCGTATGCAACAGCATCACGCCCTGCGGCGTCAGCAGATTGTGGCAGCAGCGGAAGAATTCCTTGAAATAGGGCACGCCGACATGCTCGAACATG
>JBFXHW010000239.1:0-4880 GCA_050176605.1 Sphingobium sp.
TGCAACTGGTACGCGGTATGAACCTCACGGTTACAGTTCACGGATTCCGCTCCAGCTTTCGCGATTGGGTTGCAGATCGCACCGATTATCCGGGAGAGGTTGCAGAAGCGGCGCTGTCGCATGTGCTTGAGAACAAGGTCGAGGCGGCATATCGGCGCACCG
This sequence comes from Sphingobium sp., assembly GCA_050176605.1. Lineage (GTDB taxonomy): Bacteria > Pseudomonadota > Alphaproteobacteria > Sphingomonadales > Sphingomonadaceae > Sphingobium. The sequence goes on from JBFXHW010000239.1 coordinate 163, forward strand.
ACTTTTTCGCAAAGCGCCGTGCACTGATGCAGGACTGGGCTGACTACTGCGCGGGCCCTACAAGCGCCCAGCCTTATCACACCCCCTCCCCGCGCGAGAAGCGCCGCCGCTCGACGAAGGCATAGAGGCTCTCAACCACCACCAGCGTCGCCTTGCCGATCTTAATCGCCTCTATCTCGCCTTCACCCAGCAGCGCATAGAACTTGGTGCGGCCGATGCCGAGCATCTGCAGCGCTTCGGGCACGCGCACCGTCAGTTGCTGCGTAAAGTGAGAAGAAGGATGTTGTTGGATGGTCATAGTCTGGTGCTCCTGTTCGCCAAAGTGCGGGTGGAGCCATAAATGACCAGGCAGGGCACCTTCGCAAACGCCATTGCTTGTAGTGTCCATCACTACAAGCAATGTTCGAAATGAAGCTTGACACGGGGCGCACCATTCATACCGAGATAGGTACAAGACTATTCCAGGCATCAAAACTGTGATTTCCATCAACCGAACTGGCCGGTTGGTGCACAATTCCAAAGCGACAGGTCAGCCTTTTTGGACGATCCGGAACGGCGGCTTTCCTCCACCGGCCAGCTAAAGCTGTCATTCATTCATCCAATCCGGTGCTCCCGCAAACGACGGCTGAGGGCGTGTCGTGGTATCAAACAGTATCACAGCGTCGAAATGTTCATCTCCGCACGCCATAGTGGATCAGTGTCACTGTTCGGGTGCAACGGCGCTCGCCCCTTGGTTCGCCGATGTTCATTGTGAGGCATCTCGGCGAATGTGAATGTCGCGTTGAGGAAACGGGATTTCGATTTCCTCGCGTGCGAATCTGTGGGCGATCTCGAAATTGAGTTCCGATACTGTGCCCGCGCTCACCATCACGTCCGCGACGAAGCAGAACAGCTTGAAATCGATCGAACTCTCTCCGAATTCCGCCAGCGTAACAAATGGCTCCGGATATTTGACGACCTTGGGATTATCGTCGGCAATCTCGACCAGGAGCGCTCGGACCCTGTCGACATCGCTCGCATAGGACACTCCGACTGGCACGATGATCCGCGCCTGACCACCGCCGAAACTGAGATTTTTGACGCTGTCCGTCACCAGCTCGGAATTGGGGATGATGATGTGATGACCGTCGAACGTCTCCAGCTGCGTCGACCGGACGGCAATCTTCCTTACAATCCCCGAAAATTCTCCGACCTCAACCCAGTCGCCTTCCTTGATGGGCCGCTCGACGAGCAGAATGATTCCGCTTGTGAAATTTTCGATCACCGATTGCAGGCCGAACCCGAGACCTACCGACAAGGCGCCTGCCACAAATGCGAGGCTGGAGAGATCGAGCCCGGTCGCGGCGATGGCGATGAGAGCGGCCAGAATGATGCCCGCATAGCCGATCCCCGTGACGATAGCGGCGCTGCCGCCCCGATCGATTTCGAATTCGGGCAATATGGATGCCCGGAGAAAGCGCTGTGTCCAGCGCGTAACGAAATATCCGACAGCAAATACAAGCGCGAAGGTGAAGACATCTCCAGCCGATATCCGGATATCGCCGAATTCCACGCCGGTTCTCAGCGCGATAATGGCATCGCCGATTTCCTGAAGCCTGTATCCCCAAGTCAGGGCGATCAGGAACAAAACGGCGAACAGAATAGCTAGCCCAGTTGCCATCGGAAGGAAGCGGAGCGTCCGCCGATAAGCACGCAACGGCCCATCTGCCAGCGCGAACAGGATCAACGTTACCGTCCGATGGAAATAGAGAGCAATCGCCACGACCGCGAGACTGAGCAGGAGATCGCTGAAAATTTCGCGGGCGAGGGTGATATAACCCGAGAGTGCCGTCGCAACTGCTGCCAGCGCCAGGAGCTTTAACGCAGAACTGATCGGCCTGGAAAAATTGATGGCGGGCTGCTCGTCGTTTACCGGCTGGTTCACTGACCGCAGGTTCGCAACGGGCTCGCGCGGCGCGGAGGCGATGAAGCCGGCAAGCCGCCAGATCAGGAGGCTGCCGGCGATAACGAGCAGACTCGATCCCAGGTTCGACAGCGCGACGCTTATCATTGCGGCTTCTTCCAGTTCCTGGAATATGGCTACGGCTGCAAGGACTATTCCTATGCTGCGAACCACCCTGAACGCGGAGACGGCTGCTTCCCGCTGAAAGCGGATGAGGCGCAACTCCTCGATTGGCGACAACAGCGCCGAACGGCCCAGCCAATGCGCCACCGCCACGATCAGTCCCGCGGCAAACAGCGAGGCGCACAGTTGTAATCGTGCCTCCATACCCATGAAGGGGGAGAGCATCGCTGCCAGCGCTGTCAGCGCCGAGGCAGAAACGAGAACGAAAAGCAGAACGGAAAGGGCATCCTGCAGCAACGTGATGGCTAGACGGGCGAACGGCGACGCTGCCTGCCTTATGCGTCTGTTGAGCCGGCGGCCCAGCCAGCTCCAGAAAAGGTAAATACCGACGGGGACCGCAAAGAAGAAAAACAGACCAACCAGATAGCGCATCGGAAGCGGAAGGCCGTTGGTATTCGCGGTTTCGACGGGAAAGGTGAAGGCCTTTCCATTCCGTATGTCATTGGTCAGCTTTAGCCACGGCGCCGGATTCAACGGAGATTGGGCTGGGGTCATCTTGTGCGTTCGGTCAAGAGCGTGAATGCGTTCGTCAATTTCCAGCACCAGTGCTGCGGACCGCGCAGCTTCTTCCTGCCAATACAAGACAGGTGTCATCGCCGCCGACAACCGGTTGTCCAGTTCCGTCCTTCGTGACGCAATTGCGCCCAGTTCCGTTTTGCCGTCATCGGGCGACGGACCGAGCGCATCCAGTTGTGCCTTCAGCAAGCGGGTTTGCAATGTCCCTCGATCGGCGATCGATTTGGCGAGGTCTCGATTGCGCGCAACCCTTTTGCGCAGAGCGTTCAGTGCATTGATCTTTTCATAAGAATAGGCGCCGGCCGGCTGCTGCAGCTCTGCAAGCGCAGCCGCTTCGGCCTGTTGGGCATAATACCGAGCGCTGTCCGGCGCGGCTGCTGCCATTACCGGAGAGGCTGCCAGAGCCAATAGCATGATGGTGCAAGAGAACGCACTACGGCAAAAGCGGTGAATGCAGTCCGAAATTTCACGCCAAACCACGGTGACGTCCCCTTGCACTCAGCCGTTGCCGACTGATCTCAAACCCTCTTTCTCTTCACCGCAGCGCCGTTATTTGAACAGGCTCGATGAATCCCTCGAGCTGTCTCGCTCACTGATCGCGCGGGCACAGAAGTCTGTTGAATCGTGGCTGTGCATGCCCATGAACACGCCAGTCGCGAGGCCAAGATGCATCAGGAAAGCGTCGCGGCGCTTCTTCTTGTCATCTTCGCTCATCCCCTCGGTATCGACCAGAATATCCTCATTTACGGCCTTGGAGAGCTTCTCCCTGTCCAGTTCGAGCCCGTCGCACATCGCGGACGCGGCAGTGTAATAGCCCAGATAGATGAACTGGCCGCGCGCGTTTGCGCTCCAGTGCTCCTCCAATTGTTTGTTGAGCGCGGAAATCGCTGCCTCTTCCTGGCTGATATCCGCCTTGTCCTGTGCCTGAGCTACGGAAGGGGTGACCAAGGCCAAGTAAGCCGCGGCGAGAAGAATTGATTTTCTCATGTGACTGTTCCCTTCCTCTCAGTAACGGAATTCGCGCGAAGACCAGTAGGCGGAATAGCCGCGTCCAGCCTCGTAGCATGCGCGCTGCGCCGGATAGCAAGTGATGCGGGACGATGGTGAATAGCTGCCACCGTTGCCATAGCCGTAGCTCGGCCCACCCGGACGATAGCCCCCGCCTTTGCCGCACGAATAGTCGGGGGTGGACACGATCTCCCGATACCGACCGTCATAGGTCGTCACCCCTACGCACTGATTTTCCCGCTTGTTCCACCAATAGCCCCAGCGGGTGTAGTTTCCGGAACCGGACGATTGATATTTGTAGCCGCGGTTCTTCATCTGGCGTTCGCCGGACGATGCCTTGACCCCTACCAGATCGCGCAGTTCATAGGGTGTTGTTCCCGAAGACCCTTCTGGATAATAATATTTGTCCTTGTCCTTTTTCTTGCCGGAACTCGCGATCGCAATCGCCCCAATCAGGGCAGCGGCGCCGAGCGCTATCGCTGCCGTCTTGCCCCCGTCGCCGGACTTTCCGCAGTCCTTCGACGTCGTCTTTTCGATCGCGTCATAGCGGCCGTCATAAGTGGTGACACTGATGCACTGTTTCCGGGACTGGTTCCACCAATAGGACCATTTGCGGTCGCTGCCGGTCTTCGTATTAATATGCTCATAGCCGCGCCGCGTGAGCTGCATCTCGCCAGAACTGCCCCGCGCGCCGACGAGATCCTCCACGTCGGACGGAACGTTCGCGTGAGCGTACATTGGCAGCACAGCGGTGCAGAGCATCGCCGACGAAACCAGAATTGCGACATTTCGACTTCTAGACAGCTTTCCCATGACACCATCCTTTCACAATCGCTCGCACCCTCGCGCCCTCTTGTCGGACCGCCACGGGGACGAAAGTCAATTTCCTGTCCCAAAGCTGGCGCCAAGGATCGCCAGCCCGAACGTTGCCCAGTCGTTGAGAATGTGCGCCCCGGTGCATACCCAAAGATTCTTTGTCTTGATGTAGGCCAGCGTCAGGACAAGCCGAGCTCCGCCGATGAGGATCAGGCACTGGAGGATATTCCAGTTGTAGGTCGGCAGATGAATG
>JBFXHW010000240.1:0-4849 GCA_050176605.1 Sphingobium sp.
ATCCCTGGGGCCGCGCCTATAATTATACGGTGCCAGGAAAGAAGGGGCCGTTCGATATCTATTCGCTGGGCGCTGATGGCCAACCGGGCGGCACGGATGACAATGCGGATATCTATTCCAGCGACATCTGATGACAGAGGTCTTGCACCCGTGAAGCATTCCGCCGAACACGGCTTCGCGTCCTCGTGGCGTCCCGCCGAACACGGCTTTACGCTGGTCGAGCTGATGGTCGTCATCGCGATTATCGGCTTTGCGTCGGCTGCTGTCGTGCTCTCGATTCCCGATCCGCGCGGGCGGCTGGTAGACGATGCGGATCGGTTTGCCGCGCGCCTCGCCGCCGCGCGCGACAGGGCGGTGGTGGAAGCGCGGCCGGTTGCGATATGGGTGTCGCCCTCTGCCTATGGGTTTGACCGCAGGTCCGGCGGACAATGGATCGCGGAGGAGGAAAAACCCTTCCTGACGACGCAGTGGAAGAGCGGTACGCGCGCGCGGGCGGGCGGCGAGGCCGGCAGGCTGACGATATGGTTCGACGGCACCGGCCTGCCCAGCGAGGCGGCGCGAATTGCGCTCGAACGCGATGGGGAACGGATTGCCATAACGCTGGATGGCGCGGGCAGGGTGCGGGTCGGTGGCTAACGATATTGCGCCTACGGAGCAGGGCTTCACTCTGCTGGAGATGCTGGTGGCGCTTGCCGTTTTCAGTCTCGCCGCGCTTGCGCTGATCCGACTGCAAGCCGTCACCCTGCGCACCACTGCCGATCTCGACGAGCGCCAGCTTGGCGGCATCGTCGCGCATAACCTGATGGTTGACGCGCAGACGACACCAGATCCGCTGACGATGGGAGACAGCGAGGGCAGTGTCGAAAATGGCGGACGGCAATGGCGCTGGACGCAGAAGGTCGCGGTTACGGACGCAGCCGATATCGTGCGTATCGACGTGCGCGTACTGCCGGCATCAGGCAGCGGCTCGCCCGCCGTTCTGACTTTCCTGAGGGCGCAGAAATGAGGGACGGCGAGCGCGGATTTACTCTCATAGAACTACTGGTCGCGCTCACGATATTCGCGATGCTGTCGGCGGCGGGCGTGCTCCTGCTCGGCAACGCCGTTTCGGCGCAGGGGCAGGTAAAGGAGAAGCTCGATGCGCAGGGTGATATGCTGCGCGTCGTCGCGTTGATCGATCAGGACATGCGCAATGCGACTCCGCGCATTAGCCGGACCGACACAGGTTTACTTGCACCCGCCTTTTATGCTCGCGCGCCGGGTGGCAAAAATCCCTTTCTGCTGTTTGTGCGTGGCGGCCGGGCGAATCTGGACGACGCGCCGCGATCCGACCTGCAGAAGGTCGAATACTGGCTGAACGAAGGCAAACTGGAACGCCGCGTCTATCCGTTGCTCGACGGGGCGTCCCCGGACGAACCCGCGCTGCTGGCCGATGGCGTCGAGGGGCTGGAAATTGCCTGGCGCGACGACAAGGGCGAGTGGATCGATAGCTGGGAAGGGAAAGACCCGCGCGACCTTCCGCTCGCAATGCGCATGACGATGCGTCGGACCGGACAGGCGCCGCTGACCCTGTTGTTTCGCATCGGCGAGGGCAGCGCAACGGAGGCCGGCAATGGCTGATCGCGACGGCTTCCTCCACGAGGGCGAACGGGGCGCCGCGCTACTCACCGTGCTGCTGCTGGTTGCGGTGATGGCGGTGGTGACGGCGGCGGCGCTGGAGCGTCTGACGCTGGCGACACGCCTTGCCGCTAATGTCTCGGCCGCCGATCAGGCGCGCGCCTATGCCGACAGCGCCAGCCTGCTGGTCGAGCAGAGGCTGGGCGACCTTGTCGCGGCGCAACCGGGCAAGGTTACGCTGGAGGGCGACTGGCTCGGCCGGGCGCAGCCGCTCGCCGTGCCGGGCGGCAGTGCCACGGTAACGCCTTATGACGGCGGAAACTGCTTCAATCTCAACAGCCTGGTCGCCGGGCAGGATGCCGAGCATCTGACGCAGCGGCCGGTCGCACTGTCGCAGTTCGTTGCGCTCATGCAATATCTCGGTGTGCCATCGGCCAAGGCGTCGGCCATTTCCGCCGCCGCCGCCGACTGGATCGACAGCGATGGCGTGCCTCTGCCCGGCGGGGCGGAAGACGAGACCTATCTGTCGAGGAAGCCCGCCTATCGCGCTGCAAATCGAACGATGCAGGATGCCAGCGAATTGCGCGCAGTGGCGGGCATGACCCCGGCACTATATAATCTGCTTGCTCCCTGGATCTGTGCGTTGCCGACGACCGACCTGTCGCCGATCAACGTCAATACACTGCTGCCAGCGCAGGCGCCGCTGTTCGCGATGCTGGTTCCGGGCAAGCTTTCGGTTGAGATGGCGCGCGCGATGCTCGCCGCCCGGCCAGCGAACGGATATGACAGCACGGTCGCCTTCTGGGCTGCTCCCGCGCTGCGGGGCTTGACGCCGCCTGCCGAAGTGGCGCAGCAGGTGCGCCTGACAACAAGATGGTTCAGGGCGGAAACAAGCGTGGTGCTCGGGGGAACAGAAATCCGGCAGGTCGCACTTTACGATGCGCAGGCGCGTCCGGTTCGGCAGGTACGCCGGTTCGACGGGGGCGGCGCATGAGCGGCGTGGACGGCCTGATCGTCATCCTGCCGTCGCGCGGTGAGAGCGAGCCGCGCTGGCTGAAGGCGGTTGATGGCGAGATCGTCGCGCGATCCGAGACGGCTGCGCGGGCAGGCGAAGGATCGCACATCGTCCTGCTCGCCGTGCCGCCGGCTTCCGCGACGATAAGGCGGGTGGAACTGCCCGGCGCCATGCCGCCTGCACAGGCGCGCGTAGTGGCGGCGCGGCTGGCCTGCGAGGCGAGCATGGCCGATGCGGCGGACCTGCACGCGGTGCCGTTCGCGCAGCCTGCAGACGAGACCGGTCTGTTGCGCGACGTCGCGGTGATCGCGCGGGCAGACATGGCGCATTTCATCGCCTGGGCACGGCATCATGATCTGGAGCCGGATATCGTGCTGCCGGTAACGTCGGTTCTGCCGGTGCCGGACGAGGGATATGCGGCGGCCGAGATCGGCGACATGCGGATCGTGCGCGGTGTGGGATTTGCCGCCGATGCCTCCGAAGGATGGGTATCGCAGGTGATTGCGGAGATGCCGCTTGCTGTCCTCGACAGTGCGCAGACCGAGGCCTCGCTGCTCGCCGCGCTGGACGCACCTCCGGTCAATCTGCGCTCGGGCGAGTTCGCTCCTAGGCGCGCTGCGCTGTTCAGTTCGCAGCTGGTCCGGCGGCTGGCTGTCTGGGGCGGATTCATCGCGCTGGCGACCTTGCTGATCTCGCTGGTGCTGATGGCAAAACTGCACTGGAGTGCGGCGAGCCTTGACCGCCAGACCGTTGAACTGGCGCGGCCATTGCTGCCCGCGGCGAATGACGCCACGCTGGTCTCCGAGGAAATCGACAGAATGGTCGCGCAGAAGGGCGGCGGCGGATACATCTTCACCGGCCCGGCGGCCGGACTGATGACGGCAATGCAGGGCACGCCGGCGGTGAGCCTGTCTTCGCTGGGTCTTGACGATAGCGGTCTGTTGCATGCGACACTCGCTTCGGCGCGCGCCGACGATATCAACGCCGTGTTGCTGGCCGTGCAGGCGGCCGGATACAGGATCACCGCGACATCGTCCGTCGACCCCGGCGGGCGTGTGATCGCGGAAATAACGGTGAGGCCATGATGGAAAGCCTCAGATACTGGTGGAACGCCCGCGCGCCGCGCGAGAAGATATTGCTCGCCATCATGGCCGCGCTGATCGCGAGCATGGTGCTGTGGCTTGGCGTCTATCGTCCAGTCGAAAGCGGGCTGCACGATGCCGCGCTAGCCAATGCCGAGGCCACGGAGCGACATGCCGATGTCGCACGCAAGGTGGAGTTGCTTCAGAAAGGCGGACTGAACACGCCCATCGTTTCGACCACGGCGACGATCGGACAGATTGTCGGCCAGTCGGCGGGAGAGGCCGGTTTCACGCTTGACCGCATGCAGGAGCGGGGCGTCGACCATGCCGACGTTTCCATCGCTTCGGCACGGGCGACGGCGCTGCTCGGCTGGATCGCGAAACTGGAAGGGCAGGGCGTGGTGCTGGAAAAATTGTCGGTCAATCCGTCGGGCGCGACCGGCACCGTCAGCGCGCAGATAAGCTTCAAGCGGGCGGGTATCTGATGCGCGCGCTGCCTTTCACGCGCCGGACCCGCATCGGCCTCGCACTGTTTGCGTTCGCCATGCTGATCGCTTTCTTCCCGCTGCGGCTTGCCATCGGCTGGGCCGATGAGGGGCTGGCGGCACGGCAGGTGGCCGGGCCAGTCTGGTGGGGGCGGATCGATGGCCTGACCGTTGGTCCGGTCTGGCTTGGCGATGTCGATGCCTCTGTATCGCCGGTGCAGCTTCTTGTGGGTCGCGTGCGGCTCGATATATGGCGCCGCACCGGCCAGCCTGATGATCTGGCTGGCGCGTGGACGGCTGGGTTCAACCAGCGCGGTCTCGACGACGTGACGGGCATGGTTCCGCTGGCGGGTGCTTTCGCGCCCTTGCCGCTTACCACGCTGGAGCTGGACGATGTGACGATCCATTTCGCCGGTGACACCTGTTCCAAGGCGGAAGGACACGTGCGGGCGCGCCTTTCGGGAACTTATGCCGGGCTTGCGCTGGCGCAGGGGCTCAGCGGTGATGCGACCTGCGACGGGCAGGCGGTGCTGCTCCCGCTGGTCAGCCAGACGGGGATGGAGCGACTGTCGCTGCGCTTCTGGCGCGACGGGCGTTACACGGCACAGATCGCGGTGAAGGCGGAGGGTAACGGCAATGCCGAGATCGGA
>JBFXHW010000241.1:0-4825 GCA_050176605.1 Sphingobium sp.
CCTTCGCGCTGCTGGATGAGGTGGCCGACGCGCTGGCTCTTGATGTGTGCCCGATGAGCTGGCCGGTCGGCATGGGCGGCACGTTCGAGGGGGTCTACGACTTTTCGACAAACATGCTGCGTCAGCCCAGCGGCGCATCGAAGGAGTATGAAGGCAAGAGCGCGACATTCGCGGCGCTCGACGATCCGAAACTCGAAGAGATGCTCTCCACCGACGGTCTCGCCCGGCTGCGCGAAGAGGGCGAGCTTGCGCAGGCGGGCTATGAGCCGTTCGACCTCGCCGCCTATCGCCACGGCGACCTGACGCCTGTCTATTTCGGGTCGGCGCTCAAGCTGTTCGGCGTCACCGAACTACTGGACGCATTGTCGGCTTTCGCGCCGCCGCCGCGCGAACAGCCGGCCGAGCCCGCACCGATTTCACCGGACCGAGCCGACGTCACCGGCTTCATCTTCAAGGTGCAGGCGAACATGGACCCGCAGCACCGTGACCGCATCGCCTTCATGCGACTGTGCTCGGGAAAGTTCAAACGCGGCATGAAGCTGACGCCGTCTGGCAGTGGAAAGCCGATGGCCGTGCATTCGCCAATCCTGTTTTTCGCGCAGGACCGGGAACTGGCTGATGAGGCGTTTCCCGGTGACATCATCGGCATTCCCAATCACGGCACGCTGAGGGTGGGGGATACTCTCTCCGAAAAGGCGGATGTGCGCATTACCGGCCTGCCCAATTTCGCGCCGGAGATATTGCGGCGCGTGGCGTTGAAGGACCCGACCAAGACCAAGCAACTTCGCAAGGCCCTCGATGATCTCAGCGAGGAGGGCGTCATTCAGGTCTTCTATCCCGAGATCGGCGCGCAATGGATCGTCGGCGTTGTCGGCCAGCTTCAGCTCGATGTGCTGATTTCCCGGCTGGAGGCGGAGTACAAGGTCGAAGCGGTGCTGGAAGCCTCGCCGTTCGACACTGCACGCTGGCTTTCCGGCAGCGATGCCGCCCTCAAGGGGTTTGCCGAGTTCAACAAGGCCAATCTGGCGAAGGATCGCGACGGCAACCCGGTTTTCATGGCCAAATCGGCATGGGATGTCGGCTATCAGCAGGAGCGCAATCCCGACCTGAGCTTCAGCGCGACCAAGGAACGCTAGAGCGAAGATCGCGCCTCACCCGGTCGTTCCGCAACATTTCCTATTGCCTCCGCGATGGCGGACGCAGCGGCCAAAACGCCTTGACCCGGGCCGTTTTCGGCCGACTATGAACGCACAGAATAAGAGGAGTGCCGCGCACAACCAAGGAGATGGGAAATGACTGATCATAAATACCGGAAATTCCTTGTTTCTTTCACTGCATTGGCAATGACGACTCAGCCCGCGCTGGCGATACCGGCCAACCGGCTGTCGGACCTGGTGGGCGCCAGGGGAAGCAGCGGGGAGATGGCGCTGGAATCCCGGGGCTTCACCTACATCACTGGCCATGAAGGCAAGCACAACAAGAAGCACAGCTATTGGTGGCATTCCAAGGACAAGAATTGCATCCATGTCGTCACCCGCGATGGGCGCTATTCCGACATCACGGACACGACGAACGGCGACTGCAATCACAAGGATGGCGGTGTCAGCACGGGCGCGATCGCTGGAGCGGCGGTTGGCGCGGTTCTGATCGCCGCCTTGTTATCCCACAAATCCGGGCATCATGACGACGGCAAGCATTATGCGAACAACGCCGACGAGTCCCAGTATGAACGTGGTTACAGCGACGGCCTGCATAATGTGAGCTATCATAATTATGACCGGTCCGATGCATACTCAAAGGGGTTTGAGGAAGGCGTGAACCAGCGTCAGCGCAACACCGGCCACCACAGTGGTCATGGCGGTTATGCGCCGCATGTGTCGGTGGCGGACTTGCAGGGCAGGGATTCGATATGGGCGATCGATGCGATCAAGGAACGGGGCTTTGCCGATGTCGATGCCTTCACTTCCGGCAACACACAATATAGCGTCTTTTATAATCGGTCGACCAGCCAGTGCGTCCAGATGACCTTTGCCGACGGTCGGGTCTACGATGCGCGAGATATCGGCACGCATCCCAGGTGCAGTTGACTGTCTGACCCTGTTCCGGGAGCGCCTCGGGCGCTTCCGGACCTGGAACCCCACCACTTCGGCGGGCCGTTTGCTGCCACGCTCTATTGGCTGGCAAGACCTGCCTGTCGGGGGTGGGACAGGGCTTCGCTGTTGATCACGCGGACCGGCCTGCCCCGCGCATAGGCAGCAATGGCCTCTGGCATGTCGCCGTAAAAGGCGGCAAGGGTATCGCGGGTTGAATAGCCGAGATGCGGAAGCAGGGTCACATTTTCCATGTCGCGCAACACATGGTCTGCCGGCAGCGGTTCGACATCATATACGTCCAGGCCAGCGCCGGCAATCCGCCCGTCGCGCAACGCCGAAATCAGCGCGTCCTCGTCCACGATCGGTCCGCGGGATGTGTTGACCAGATAGGCGGAGGGCTTCATCAGGCCCAGTTCCCGTGCCGTGACCATGTTGCGGGTCCGGTCGCTCAGCCTGACATGAATCGAGAGGACGTCTGAAAGGGCGAACAGTTCGTCCTTGCCCACGCGGCGGACGCCAACCGCCTCTGCCGCCTCGTCGGTCAGGTTCTGGCTCCAGGCGATCACGTTCATGCCGAACGCCTGGGCATAATGCGCCATTCGCTTGCCGATTCTTCCAAGGCCCAGAAGGCCCAGGGTGCGGCCGTGCAGGATCATGCCTGCCGTGTCCTGCCACAACCCCGCGCGCATTCGCCGCTCTTCATGCGCGATATGCCGGACGGCGGCGATGATCAGCCCCCAGCACAGTTCGGGCGTGGCGTTCGAGACATCCGGTCTCCCCCGCCGATCGCTGTCGGGATGGATCACGACAACGCCGTGATCGGTCGCCGCCTTCATGTCGAGATTGGCGAGTTCCTTTCCGATGATCGTGACGAGTTTCAGCCGTGGCAGGTTTTCGAACAGCGTGCGGGGCATCGCCATCCGTTCCCTGATTGTGCACAGCACATGGAACGGCTTTAGAGCGGCGATTGCCTCCTGTTCCGAGAGATGGGCGTTGAAAACCGTTATTTCTGCGATCCCGTCGAGTTCGCTCCAGTCGGCGGACTGCAGCGCGACACCGGCATAGTCATCGAGAAGCGCGACCTTCAACATCCTGCTCCTCCTATCCCTTCAGCAGGAACACCGCGTGCTCGGCGAACAGGTTTGCATTGGCATGCGTGGTTTCCCGGTCTCCGTTCAGGAACCATTGGCCCTCTACCTGCCAGCCCCGCTCCTTCACCAGCGCACGGAAATCGTCTATTGTCAGGTGGTGGATGTTCGGCGTCTCATACCAGGGCTCTGGCAACAGGCGCGTCACCGGCATCCTGCCGCCAAAAGCGAGCGACAGCCGCCCGCGCCAATGCGCGAAATTCGGAAAGCTGACAAAAGCGCGGCCCGCGATACGCAAGAGTTCCGCGACCACCAGATCGGGGCGTCGCGTGGTCTGGAGCGTCTGGCTCAATATGGCATAATCGAAGCTGCTATCGGGGTAATAGCCGAGGTCGGTGTCAGCATCGCCTTGCGCCACGGACAGTCCGCGCGCTACGGCAGCCGCGACGTTGCTGCCGTCCAGCTCCAGGCCTCGCAGGTCCATTCCCGGCTTCGGTTTCAGTGCGGCAAGCAGCGCGCCATCGCCGCAGCCGACGTCGATTATGCGCACGCCATCGGGAATGTTGCGGGCGATGACCGCGAGATCCGACCGAAGCTTTTCCATTACCGCTCGCCCGCGCGCAGGAAGCCGTCGATGATCCGGTTCATTTCGGGTGCTTCCAGCAGAAAGGCGTCATGGCCGAACGGACTCGAAAGCTCTACGAAGCTGACGGGCGCCCCTGCTGCGTTGAGCGCATGGACGACATGGCGCGATTCCTCGGTGGGATAGAGCCAGTCGGTGTCGAAGCTGATGACGCAGAACCGCGTCGCGCGGCATGGCTCGAACGCGCGCGCGAGCACGCCACCATGATCCTCAGCCAGATCGAAATAGTCCATCGCACGCGTGATGTAGAGATAGCTGTTGGCGTCAAAACGCTCGACGAAGGTGATCCCCTGATGACGAAGATAGCTCTCGATCTGGAAATCTGCGTCAAACCCGAAAGTCTTGGCGTCGCGGCCCTGCAACCGCCGCCCGAATTTTTCGGTCAGTCCCGCTTCGGAGAGATAGGTGATATGTGCGGCCATGCGGGCGACGGCGAGGCCCGCAGTGGGCGCTTCCCCATCGTCATAATAGGCGCCGCCGCGCCAGTGTGGATCGGCCATGATCGCCTGACGCCCGACTTCATGGAACGCGATGTTCTGCGCGCTGTGCCGTGCAGTCGAGGCGATCACAATCGCGCTTTCAACACGGTCCGGGAACTGGCTGGGCCAGGAAAGCGCCTGCATGCCCCCCATCGACCCGCCGACCACCGCATGCAGTCGCGCGATGCCGAGATGATCGAGCAGCATGGCCTGCGCGCGGACCATGTCGGCGATGGTGATGACCGGGAAGCGCATCCCCCATTTGGCGCCTGTCGCCGGATCGATGCTGGCGGGGCCGGAGGAGCCCATGCAGCTGCCCAGCACATTGGCGCAGATGATGAAATGGCGCGCTGGGTCGATGGGTTTGCCTTCGCCGACGAGTCGGCTCCACCAGCCCGGCTTTCCCGTCACCGGATGACGCGAGGCGACATATTGGTCGCCCGTCAGCGCATGGCAGATGAGGATCGCGTTGGACCTGTCCGCATCGGGCGTGCCGTAGGTCTCATAGGCGATATCGACCGG
>JBFXHW010000242.1:0-4803 GCA_050176605.1 Sphingobium sp.
TGGATTCAATCAACGAATTCTGACGCTCTCCTCTGCCATTCGTCGCCTTCGCTTCACAGTCATCGCCGCTTGATCAGCGGCTGATTACAACCTTTATCGCCAGTGAAACAACCCCCAGCGCGGCGACGCTCATCGCCCAGATGGCGACGAACCAGCCGATCCGACGCGCGCGGCCGGCCATCAATGATAGCCCTCCTCGCCAACCTTTCCACGAAACACCCAATAGGCCCAGCCGGTATAGGCAAGGATGACGGGAACCATCACGGCAGCGCCCACCAGCATGAAAAGCTGGCTGCGTACTGGGGCTGCCGCCTGCCAGATTGTCACCCGCGCTGGGATCACGTCAGGCCAGATCGAGATACCAAGGCCGATGAGACAGAGTCCGAACAGGCCGAGCGCCAGGAAAAAAGGCTGATAGTCCCGGCCTTTCGCCAGACTGCGATAGAAGAGGAAAGTTACGGCCGCCGTGGCAAAGGGCACTGGCGCGGTCGCGATGATGCCGGGATATTCGATCCAGCGGCGGTAATATTGCGGTTCCAGCGTCAACGTAGCAAGGCTGATGACCGCGATAACCGCAAGCAGCGCCCAGCCCAGCAACCGCGCCTGCCCCCTTGCCTGTTCCTGCAGCGGCCCTTGTGTCTTCCAGATCAGCCAGCAAGCGCCAAGCAGCATATAACCGATCATGAGACCGAACCCGGTCAGCAGGCTGAACGGCGAAAGCCATTCCCACCAGCCACCGGCATAGGCCCTGCCCTCCACGGTGATCCCCTGCAGTAAGGCACCAAGCGTGACCCCCTGGGCGAAGGTCGCCACCGATGACCCGAGCGTGAAGGCCATATCCCATGCTGGGCGATGTGCTGGGTCACGCCAGCGGAACTCGAATGCCACGCCGCGCAGCACCAGCCCCAGCAGCATGGCGATCAGCGGCGCGTAAAGCGCGGGCAGGATGATGGCATAGGCGAGCGGGAAAGCGGCCATCAGCCCGCCGCCGCCCAGCACCAGCCAGGTCTCGTTGCCGTCCCACACCGGGGCGATGCTGTTCATCGCCGTGTCGCGCTCCGATCCCACCCTGAAACGCGGGAAGAGAATGCCGATGCCAAGATCAAATCCATCCATCACGACATAGGCAGCGATGGCGAAGGCTATGATGAACGCCCAGACGATGGTGAGGTCGATCATGACGCACCTCCTTCGGCTATCGCTGCGGCAGGCGTGACGCCCGCCGACCGGATAGGCGTGCCGTCCAACCCTGCCTCATGCGCCTGCGGCGCCTTTTTCATCAACCTCAGCAGGTACCAGACTCCCGCTCCGAACACCGTAAAATAGACGATAGCGAAAGCCGCCAGCGAACCCGCGACGGCGGGCGCATCAAGCGGCGATGCGCTGTCGGCGGTGCGCAGCAGGCCATAGATGGTGAAGGGCTGCCGCCCTACTTCCGTCACGACCCATCCGGCAATCACCGCGATGAAGCCCGCGGGGCCCATCGCCACCGCCGCGCGATGAAGCCATGTCCAGTCATAAAGCCGCCGCTTCGCCCGCGCGACAAGGCTCCACAGCCCGAGGCCAAACATAGCGAAACCCAGCCCGACCATGACGCGGAACGCCCAGAATACAATACCAACCGGAGGCTTATTCCCGTCGGGCACGGTATCGAGACCGGCGAGCGGCGCATCGGGATCATGCTTGAGGATCAGCGAGGAGCCCTTGGGAATTTCGAGGGCATAGTCGACACGCTTTTCAGCACTGTTGGGTATGCCGAACAGAATAAGCGGGGCTCCGTGCGGATGGCTCTGATAATGTCCCTCCATCGCCATCACCTTCGCCGGCTGATGCTCCAGCGTGTTGAGGCCATGCAAGTCTCCCGCAAATATCTGCACGGGCGCAACAAGAGCCGCCATCCACATCGCCATGGAAAACATCTTCCGCGCGCCTGGATTGGTGCGATCCTTCAGGAGGTGCCATGCACCCACCCCGCCGACCGCAAAAGCGGTCGTCAGATAGGCCGCGAGTACCGTGTGGACCAGACGATAAGGAAAACTTGGGTTGAAGATGATGGTCAGCCAGCTCGGCCCCGGCAGGAACTGGTCCGCGCCGATTTCATAGCCAGCTGGCGTCTGCATCCAGCTGTTCACCGAAAGGATCCAGAAGGCGGATATGAACGTGCCGATTGCCACTGCCAGCGTCGCCGTGAAATGCAACCTGCGCCCCACCTTGTTTATCCCGAACAGCATGACGCCCAGGAATCCGGCTTCGAGGAAGAAGGCGGTCAGAACCTCATAGGCCATCAGCGGACCGATGATGGGGCCAGCCTTATCGGAGAACACAGACCAGTTCGTGCCGAACTGGTATGACATCACGATGCCTGACACCACGCCCATGGCGAACACCACCGCGAATATCTTCAGCCAGTATCGGAAGAGGTTGGCATAAACGCCCTTGCCGGTTTTCAGCCAGAGCCCTTCAAGAACGGCGAGATAACTTGCAAGCCCGATCGAAAAGGCGGGAAACAGGAAATGAAAACTCACCGTGAAGGCAAATTGTATTCGAGCAAGCAGCAAGGCGGTCATTGTCCGCTCCGTTTTAGCCGATCTGTTTCAGCCCTTCCGAAAACTGCCGCGCCTTCGCGACATAATGGTCCGCCGAAGAGCGTAGGCCGGCCAGTTCTTCCTCCGTCAACTTACGAACCGCCTTGGCAGGCACACCCATGATCAGGCTGCCGGGTTCGAACGTCTTTCCCTCGGTTACGAGCGCACCCGCACCGACGATGCAGTTTTCCGGAATGACCGCGCGATTGAGGATCGTCGCGCCCATGCCGACCAGCGAATTGTCGCCGACGGTGCAACCGTGCAGCATCACATGATGGCCGATGGTGACGCCCTCGCCGATCGTGCAGGGGATGCCCGCGTCGCTGTGCATTACCGTCTGTTCCTGCACATTGCTACGCGCACCGACTATGATCGGGGTATTGTCTGCGCGGATCACAGCACCGAACCAGACGCTAGCTTCCCGTCCCAGCCTGACGTCCCCGATCAGATCGGCCGACGGCGCCACCCAGACGGTGCCGCCTGCGGCGATATCCGGTGCTTTTCCATCAAATTCGTAAAGCGGCATGCCGCCCCCTTTTTCCCGGAGGGGTGGGATTTGGTGGAGCCGAGGGGGATCGAACCCCTGACCTCGTCATTGCGAACGACGCGCTCTCCCAGCTGAGCTACGGCCCCGAGGCGCTCGCCTATAGGCCAGCCCCCAAGTCATGGCAATGTTCTTTTTCGTGAACGAATACGGGCTGCTTCAGGCCCCTTCGGGACTGAAGCCGACGGCCAGAAAACCCGGAACCGGTCCATTCCAGGCCCCGTCCTCCTGCGTGCCGTCGATATCCTCATGACGCCTGGGGCGACGGCTTTCCGGAACGGCGCTCACCTCTCGCGGCGCTGTCTCCGAACGTTCCTGTCTGGCTCCCGATCTGCGGCGGCCACCCCTGGCACTCTTCTTCTCGGGTCGATCCTCTTCCACCGGCCGGGCTTCATCCGGTTCGGCGCTCGCAGCCGCATAGTCGATCGACGTTCCGATCAGTTTCTGGATATTGTCGATTGCCTCGGCATCGTCCTTAGTGACGAAAGTATAGGCGACGCCAGACGCACCCGCGCGGCCCGTGCGGCCGATGCGATGAACATAGTCGTCCGGATGCCAAGGCGCGTCGAAATTGAACACATGGCTTACGCCCTTGATGTCGAGGCCGCGCGCGGCGACATCGGACGCGACAAGGATCGTCACGTCACCGCCCTTGAACCGCTCCAGTTCGGCGATCCGCGCGCCCTGGTCGATATCGCCGTGAATCTCGCCACTGGAGAAGCCGTGACGCTTCAGGCTCTTGTTCAGTTCGCGCACGGTCGTCTTGCGATTGCAAAAGACGATGGCGTTGGAGACATTTTCAGTGCGGATCAGCTCGCGCAGCTTTTCCCGCTTCTTGCGCGCGTCGACCTTTACCAGCCATTGCGTGATGTTGGCAGAAGCGGTGGCAGGACGCGCAACCTCGACATATTTTGGGTTGGAAAGAAACCTGTCGCTGAGCTTCTTGATCGGCGGCGGCATGGTCGCGGAAAAGAGCAGGGTCTGGCGCGTGGCCGGCAGCTTCGTGCAGATATTCTCGATATCGGGGATGAAACCCATGTCGAGCATCCGGTCTGCTTCGTCGATTACCAGCAGGCCACAACCGTTGAGCAGGATATTGCCTCGGTCGAACAGATCCATCAGGCGTCCCGGCGTCGCGATCAGAACGTCGACACCCTTTTCGAGCGCCTTCACCTGATCGCCCATTGACACACCGCCGATGAGGAGTGCCATCGAAAGCTTGTGATATTTCCCGTATTTCTCAAAATTCTCGGCCACCTGCGCAGCCAGTTCGCGGGTCGGTTCCAGGATCAGTGATCGCGGCATGCGCGCGCGGCCGCGGCCATGCGCAAGGATGTCGATCATCGGAAGCACGAAGCTCGCCGTCTTGCCTGTGCCGGTCTGCGCGATGCCGATCAGGTCCTTCATCATCAGGACCGGTGGGATCGTCTGCGCCTGAATAGGCGTGGGGGTGTCGTATCCGGCCTCGGATACGGCTTTCAGCAATTCGTCAGACAGGCCGAGATCGGCAAAGCTCATTCAGATTTCCGGGATTGACGCGTCGGAACGACCGTCCGCTCCGATATGCGGGCGGCCAGTGAGCAATAGGGCGCATTTGTCAAGAATTTCCGTGATTCCGGCGGCAAAGCTATGACCGGGACAGGATGGGCTACGAAAGTCCTTCCGGCCTAGCGC
>JBFXHW010000243.1:0-4790 GCA_050176605.1 Sphingobium sp.
GTCGGGGATCAGCGGTGAAGCCCTGCGCATGGGCAAGGTGAGCCGCACCGAATTCCAGAACCTCTCTCGCGCGGCGCGTGAACTTCAGGAATTGCCACTCTATATCGACGATACTCCCGGCCTGACGATTGCCGCGCTACGGACGCGGGCGCGCAGACTGAAACGCCGTCACGATATCGGCTTCATTGTGATCGACTATCTGCAATTGCTTCAGGGCTCCAGCAAGTCCGGTGACAATCGCGTGCAGGAAATTTCCGAGATCAGCCGTGGCCTCAAGACGCTCGCCAAGGAGCTCAGCGTGCCTGTGCTTGCGCTCTCCCAGCTCAGCCGTGCGGTCGAACAGCGCGAGGACAAGCGGCCTCAGCTCTCCGATCTGCGCGAATCAGGTTCGATCGAGCAGGATGCCGACATGGTCTGGTTCGTCTACCGCGAGGACTATTATGTTCAGTCGCGCGAACCCAAGCGCCCGATCGAAGGCGACGATGCCAAGATTCACGAGGATCATGCCAAGTGGGCGCTGGAAATGGAGCGGGTCTTCGGGCTGGCCGAACTGATCGTCGCGAAACAGCGTCATGGCGCGACCGGCAAGGTGCGTCTCAAGTTTGATGCCAGAATTACGCGGTTCAGCGATCTGGCTGATGGAGATTATGCCGATTTCGCCTATGAATGAACTGCGGCGATCACGGCCATAGCAGCATGACCGCGCCTATCAGCATCGAGGTGAAGGTCATCAGCATACCCAGACCCCGCAGTGGCAAGGTGCCGGTCAATAACGCATAGGCGTGAAACAGACGGCCAATGATCAGCAGGCCGGCAATCGTCCACAGCAGCTCAACGCTCGCCCCGCCAGTTTCGACAAGACCAAGAACGATCAGCGCAATCGGTACATATTCGGCGAAATTTCCGTGCGCGCGAATCCGGCGAAGAAGTGTTTCGTCCGTTCCCAGCCCGAGCGACGTGCTTGTCTTCTTTCGCTGCAGCCCGGTAATCGTACCGAGTCCGACCAGCATGACAACGGAAATCGCGGCCGTGACCGAGGTAATGGGTAAAAGCGCCATGTGATGCCCCTCTGGACCCTCATGGCCCGGAGAGGGAGCCTATCGTGTCATTTTCATTTGGCCAAGTGCTTTACCCGTCACGTCTTCATGCCGAAAATGCGTTGAAACATGTCGCTTGTTGGCAACGCATTGATCCCATCCACTCGCCGCAAGGCATTTCCAGACAGGGGATACTGGTTCCCGTCAGAACACCGGCATATTGGCCGGATCGTCCGGATCCGCTTGCGGCGTTGACGCGGTGTGGATGCCGCATTCAACCTTGTCCCAGCCGCGCCAGCGGCCCGCGCGCGGGTCTTCGCCCGGCATCACCTTCGACGTGCAGGGTTCGCAGCCAATCGACAGATATCCCTGCGCTTCCAGCGGATGGCGAGGCAGATCATGCTCCGCGAAATAGGCTTCGAGGTCATCCTTGGTCCAGTCGCCCAGCGGATTGAGCTTCAGCCGACCGTCCTCCACCTCGAAGCGCGGCAGGTTCTGGCGCGTCACCGACTGGAAGGCCTTGCGCCCGGAAATCCAGGTGTCGAGGCCCTGTTTGGCGCGCGCCAGCGGTTCAACCTTGCGGATCGCGCAGCATCCGTCCGGATCATAGGACCAGCGCAAGCCATTGTCGTCCTTTTCGGCCAGCGTTTCAGCGCGTGGCGTCACCACGCGGCTGTCGCGGATACCGAAGGCCTTCACCAGCGTTTCGCGATAATCCAGCGTTTCCGGAAACATTTTCAGCGTATCGACGAAGATCACCGGGATGTTGGGATCGGCCTGCGCAACCAGATGCAGCAGAACAGCGCTTTCCGTACCGAAGGACGAAACCACGCCCACACGGCCGAGCGCATCTTCGGTAAACAGAGTGCGGAGCATCGACAGTGTATCTACGCCCTCGAACCGGGCGTTCAGCACATCGGCATCGGCCTGCGTGAACGCGGCGCGCGCGTCGATCACATCCAGTTTGCGAGCGGCTTCACCCATGGTCATGCCTCCTGATGTCTCTTCGCCCAGATCGGGCGGCGAGCGTCAACTGTCTTCTGATAGACATCGTCGAAGCGCGCCAGCGCGGCCGCGACGTCATCGTCGTTCAGCGGGTGATCGGGCTTGAAGCTGTCGAACCCGCAGCGGCGCATATAGGCGACTTGATCGACCAGTACATCGCCGACCGCGCGCAGTTCGCCGGTATAACCCGCCTCGCGCAATATCCGCGCCGCGCTGTATCCGCGCCCGTCGGTATAGGCGGGGAAATTCACCTCCACGAGAGCAATGCGGTCGAGAAAGGGTAGCAGCTGGCGCGCATCCTCGCCCGGTTCGATGCGCACAGCGGTGGCGTTCGATTGCCCATCAAAGGATTCGAGCGTGACGGCTGGCTCCTGAGCCGGCTCGTCTTCGCGGAAGGAGAGGAAATCAGCCATAGAGCGCCTCCTTGAACGGGGCCATGCCGATCCGGCGATAAGTGTCGAGGAAACGCTCGCCCTCCTGTCGCTGGTCGAGATAGAGGTCCGTGACCGTCTCGATTGCATCGACAATACCGTTCTCGTCGAAGCCGGGACCGGTGATCGTACCGAGCGAGCAGTCTTCCGCGCCCGATCCGCCGAGCAGGAGCTGATAATTCTCCGTGCCCTTACGGTCGACGCCGAGAATGCCGATATGCCCGGCATGATGGTGGCCGCAGGCGTTGATGCAGCCGGAAATCTTCAGCTTCAGTTCGCCTATGGCGGCTTCCTTGCCGTTTCCGGCAAAACGTGTCGCGATCTTCTGCGCAACGGGGATAGAGCGGGCATTGGCTAGACTGCAATAGTCCAGGCCGGGGCAGGCGATGATGTCCGTCACCAGATCGAGATTGGGTTCGCCAAGACCAGCCGCCTCCAGTTCGCTCCAGAGCGCGTACAGATCAGCCTTCTTCACATAGGGAAGGACAATGTTCTGCGCGTGGGTAACGCGCAGCTCGTCCAGCGAATAACGCTCCGCGAGATCGGCCATCAGGTCGATCTGATCGGCCGAGGCGTCGCCGGGGATGCCGCCGATAGGCTTCAGGCTGATATTGGCGATGGCATATCCGGGCTGCTTATGCGGCACGACATTGCGATCGAGCCAGAGCGCGAAATCGGGGTCGGAGCGGTCGATGTCCTCCGGCAGACCCTCTTCATAAGAAGGATCGGCAAAATGCGCGGCGATGCGGGCCAGTTCGTCCGTTGGTGGATCGAGGCCAAGCGTCTTCATGTGCGCGAACTCTTCCTCGACCTGACGGCGATATTCGTCCGCGCCCATTTCGTGAACGAGGATCTTGATCCGCGCCTTGTACTTGTTGTCACGGCGGCCGTGGCGATTGTAGACACGCAGGCAGGCCTCGACATAGGAGATGATCTCGTCCTCGGTCACGAAGTCCCGAATCTCCGGCGCGACCATCGGCGTTCGCCCCATACCGCCGCCGACGAACACCCTCGCGCCGATCTGGCCATCGCGGTCCACAAGTTCCAGCCCGATGTCGTGGAGGCGCATCGCGGCGCGGTCTTCCTGACTCGCGATGACCGCTATCTTGAACTTGCGCGGAAGATAGCTGAATTCGGGGTGGAAGCTTGACCACTGGCGCAGCAATTCGGCCCATGGACGAGGATCGGCCACTTCGTCGGCTGCAACCCCGGCATATTGATCGGACGAGATGTTCCGGATGCAGTTGCCGCTGGTCTGGATCGCATGCATTTCGACACTCGCCAGGTCGGCGAGAATATCCGGCGCGTCAGACAGCTTGATCCAGTTGTACTGGATGTTCTGCCGCGTGGTGAAATGGCCATAGCCCTTGTCATATTTGCGCGCGATATGGCCCAGCATCCGCATCTGTTTCCCACTGAGCGTGCCATAGGGTACCGCGACGCGCAGCATGTAGGCGTGAAGCTGTAGATAGAGGCCGTTCATCAGGCGCAGAGGACGGAACTGCTCCTCGGTCAGCTTGCCCTCGAGGCGGCGCTTTACCTGATCGCGGAATTCCTCCACGCGGGAATCGACCATTGCCTGATCGTAATTGTCATATCTGTACATTTCAGATCACCCATTTGCCGATATCGGCATCGGCAGGTTTGAGAGTCAGGTCAGGACGGACGGTGGGACCAAGACCCCGGATTCGGTCCTTGATATGCGCCGGGCGAGGGCCGTCGGGCGTCATCTCGCCGTCGATCACATAGGCGCCGAGGACGCGCAACGCGGCTTCCTCACGGCGGCCGATCTCGTCTCCCTTTTCACCGACGTCAAAGGCTTCGGCCAGCAGGCGGCTCCATCCGTCGCCAGCCCACCAGACGACATCGCCGGTCGGCAGATCGTTCGCCGTCAATATCTTCACGCTGCTTTCTCCAGTTGGCGGGCCGCGAGCGCCCAATATGCAGTGACCTCAACGCGGCGAGCCACTTCGCCGACCACGATCAGCGCCGGGCTTTTTACACCCTCGCGCCACACGAGATCGCCGAGCCCCGCAAGCTCTGTGAGCAACACCCTGCTGTCGCGCCGGGTGCCCTTTTCCAGAACGGCGACCGGCATGTCCGGCGAAACGCCATCGTCGATCAACTTGGCGGAAATGTCCGCTGCCGTCGCGACGCCCATATAGATGACGAGCGTCCGGTCCGGTCCGGCCAGTCCCGACCAGTCCTGATCGGTGAGTCCCTTGCATTGCCCGGCGACGAAAGTGACGGCGCTCGACAGACCGCGGTGGGTCAGCGGCAGGCCTGCCTCAGCGGCGCAACCCGTCGCGGCACTGAT
>JBFXHW010000244.1:0-4769 GCA_050176605.1 Sphingobium sp.
CCAAGGCCGACCGCGACCGTCTGCGGCACCTTTTGGACGAGGATTGCGGAGAGCACGAAGCCCTCGAAGGCAAACCCCGCCAGCATCAACCAGAAGATCGGCGATCGCCTGGGGCGTTTCGCTCCTGTTATGGCGACCGGCAGGTCAGCCGCAACCGGCGCGCTTGGCGTCATCGACTTGCGTGCAAGCGAGGCCAGCCACGCATGGATCGGCAAGCACACCACGACGTTCAACGCCGCGAAGACCACAAGCACTTCGCGCCAGCTCAGATGCTCCATGAGAAACGTCGTCAGCGGCCAGAACAGCGTCGAAGCAAAGCCCGCGATCAACGTCAGATGCACAATGCTGCGCTGGGCATCCTTGCCGCCAATCTGCACGATCGCGACAAAGGCCGTGCTGTAGAGCACGAAGCACGACGAGAGTTCCATCGCCAGCACGCCGATCGCAAACCCGATGCGGCCGGGCGCGAGGGCGCATACCAGCAGTGCGAGGGCTGCTGCGAGCGAACCCGGCACCATAAGACGGCCCGCCCCGAAGCGATCCGCCCAATGCCCCGCCAGCGGCGCCAGAAGCGCGCCCGCCAACAGCGAGACCGAGAGAATGCCGAACACCCATTGTTCGGACCACGCCAGTTCGGTCGCCACCGCTGGCGCGAGGATGCTGTAGCTATAGTAGAGCGTGCCGTAGCCGATGATTTGCGTCGCACCCAGCGCCGCAATCATGAGCCCGATGCGCTCGCCTGCGGACGCGCCGATGCTCAAAGGCTGCCCGGCCACGTCACGATCTCGCCGTCTTCCTTCACGAAACGCGCGACGGGACGGTCCAGCAATGCCAGCACGGCCTCGGAAGGACGGCACAGCTTCGTGCCCTTGAGTGTTTCGACGATCGGCCGGTTGATGAGGATCGGATGCGCCATCATGAAATCAAGCAACTGATCGTCGCTCCATTTCAGATCGGCAAGGCCGAGTTCGGCGTAGGGCGTATCCTTCTGGCGCAGCAGATCGCGCACGGAGATTCCCATGGCTGCAATGAGCTGCTTGAGGCGATCGCGCGTCGGCGGCGTCTTCAGATACTCAATGACCACCGGCGTTTCACCGCTGGCGATGATGATCGCCAGCGTGTTGCGTGACGTGCCGCACTCTGGGTTGTGGTAGATCGTGACTGTCATGCGCGGACGCCTTGCTTCTTGAAGAGCCAGATCACGAGGGCCAGCGCCACGAGCGCGCCCGCAAGCTCAGCGATGATGAACCCCGGAAGATCGAGCGGGCGGATTCCTGAAAACGTGTCGGTGAACGAACGCGCGATCGCGACGGCAGGATTGGCGAACGAGGTCGAGGCCGTGAACCAGTAGGCCGAGACGATGTAGAGCCCGACCAGCCACGGCAGCGCATCCTTGCGAAAACGCGCGCCGAGCAAGATCACGCAGACCAGCCCGAACGCAGCCACCCCTTCCGAAAACCATTGCGCACCGCCGCTGCGCACCTTCTGAGAAAACTCGATCACCGGCAGGTCGAACATCAGGTGCGCCGCGATCGTACCAAGAATGCCGCCCGCGACTTGCGCAGCGACGTAGAGCGCGAAGCCGCGCGCATCTAATTCGCGCCGGAGCCACATCACCAGCGAGACAGCCGGGTTGAAATGCGCGCCCGAGATCGGCCCCACGGCAGAAATCAGGACGACGAGGATCGCGCCGGTTGCGAGCGTGTTCGCCAGCAAAGCGAGCGCGACATCATCCGTCAGCGCGTCCGCCATGATGCCGGAGCCGACGACGGCCGCGACCAAGATCGCGGTGCCGATCGCTTCGCCAGCCACCCGCCGCTTGAGATCGAAACCCTCCATGCCCTAAGCCGGAAGCCTCTTGGCCAGCAGCGCCGCCGAGGACGCGCAGAGCGCCGACGCCTGCCGCGTCGCCAGAATCTCAGCCGGGGCATCCGCCCGCTCGATGCGCTCGAAGCCCAGCTTCTCGAAGAACGGCGCAGCGGTTTCCGTCAGGAGGTAGGCGCGGCGCGCGCCGTCCTCGAAAGCCTGCTTGAGGATGAGGCGCGTTCCGAAGCGCCCAGCGCCCCGGCCGCGCAGATCGGGCGAGATGACGATCGAGCGCAGCAACGCATTCTCGCCGTGCAGCTCATAGCCGCCGAATCCCACGGTGCCATCGCCCCGCTTAATCCGGAAGAACGAGCGGCCATCATCCGTCAGATCGTCCGTCGGCAGCTTCGCCGCGTCGAGCGCCGCCTTGAAGTCGGGCGCGCGGCCATCAATCGCTTCGAGCGTGAGGGCGGTCGCACCCGAGAGCCCGCCGATTTTCTTCAACTCATGCTGCAAAGCGAGCTTGTCGATGCTCGCCACCGGCAGGCTGAGGAACGCGGTGATGCGGTTCTTCATGAAGCGCGCGGCTTCGCTGAAAGCGCGCTCTTTTTCAATGTCGGTGCCTTCGACAGCGGCGGGGTCTTCAATACCCCAGTGCGCCGTCATCGGTTGCCCCGGCCACACCGGGCACGCTTCACCGGCCGCGCTATCGCAGACGGTGAATACGAAATCCATGACCGGCGCGCCTGGCACCGCGAATTCATCCCACGACTTCGAGCGGAACCCATCGGTCGGGTAGTCGAGCGCGGCCAGCACCTTGAGCGCGTATGGATTGACCGTGCCTTTGGGCTGGCTTCCCGCCGAGAAAGACCGGAAGCGCCCTGCGCCTTCCTTGCGCAGGATGCTTTCAGCAAGAACCGAGCGGGCGGTGTTGCCCGTGCAAAGAAACAAGACGTTGTAGATACGATCGCTCATTGGACAGCCTTTCCCTCGCCGGGCGCACAACAAGGCGATGCGATAGCGGGCGCGCAAATTTCCGGGCGACCCGAACAGCAATCTTCCATGAGAAAGCGGATCAGGCCGGAGAGCGACTCGTATTCAGCGCTGTAGATAATGGAGCGGGAATCGCGGCGCGCGGTGACGAGGTTAGCGCGTTCCAACTCCTTGAGATGAAAACTCACATTCGAGGCCGAAACCCCCGCCTGTTCGGCAATCGCGCCCGCCGCCATGCCGTCGGGCCCGGCAACCACCAGCCTGCGCAGGATGCGAAGGCGGGTTTCTTGGCTGAGGGCACCAAAGGCTGAGAGAGCTTGACGTTCATGCATATTTCAACAATCCTAAAACTATTGGAATCAGGAGTAGCAGAGACGCTCGCACCTGACAACAAGGAATTCACATCGGCCATGATCGCGGACCCGGCCGACATCACAATCGGCGGCCTGCTTGGGTTTCTGGCGGCCCATAAGGAGAAACCGCTGGTCTTCTACGAGGGCAAGCCGGTCCAACCGGGCTAACACGTGACCGAAGTGAAGGCCCGGGCAGTTCGCCGCCCTCGATTGCGGCGCAAACCCTGAATCGTGGACCGAGATGTTTGTTCAGAGGGACGTGCATAAAGATCGGACACACCCGCCGAGCGGCAAGTTCTCCGCCATCATCCGCAAGGTGACGAACACGTCGCGCTCGACCATGCCGCCAAGCTCACCTTCGAGGTCAGGGACGGCGTGCGACCGATGATGCTCAACCGGGCAGCGCTACCGGCCATCATCGCAGGCGAAGTCCACGTGGCACTCTCGCCGCGCCTAGCAAGCTGTAAGCCGCGTGGCCGCTGGCTTGCTGAGAGCGCACCACGCGCCGCAACAACGAGCGAGGTGCAGGCTTGTTGCCGCCCAAAACTTGAAGAATCGCCTTCAGCAGAAAGGTTTCGCTCTTTCAAGTCATTCGGCTATCACTTACGTCAGCTATCGGTCCGGCTTCCGGCCTGGCTGCAATGCGCCGCCATGTCGGTCGTTGAAGCAACGTTATTTTCACCCGGAAGCGGACGTTCCGGGTGAAGCTGCGACGCTGCTTGCCCCCCTCAAAGCTTCCAACCCGGACTAACGCGCGCAATTCTGATACGAACAACGGCATGGTCGGTGTCTCTGTCATTCGCAGCGTCCTCGTTCAAGGCCGTCTTGCCTTCGCTGTGCGTCGCGCCGCCGCGGCGCGCGACCAGGAGTTCGGTCTCCAGATCCTGACGCCGCCACTGCTGGCGGCGCGCCTGGCGGGCGGACTGTTGCACCCCGCATCGCGCGAGAGCATTGAAACCGGAATTCGCGCCGCCCTGGATAACCCCCACACGCTCGAAGACCTGGAGCCAATTGCCGACCTTCCAGGCGCGACCCGCGCCGTACTCCGCACACTCCGAAACGTCTGGCGCGCGGGCTTCGACCTTCGATCGAAACCCCATGCCGAGCAGCCGCGAATCCGTGACCTGGCTCGCATCGAAGATGTGGTGCGGCTTCATCTGCAACCGGGTGAATGCCTGCTGCCTGATCTCTGCACTCTGGCGAGCGCCGCCGTCCATTTCAGCCCTCGCCTGATCGGAGCGCTCCGCCTCGAAGGGGTACACGCGATCGATCCGATCTGGCGGCCCCTTATCAACGAACTTGGCGAGGTTATTGAAGTCGACTGGCACGCGCCGGCGTTCTGTGATGCCAGCTGGTTCCGCGGTACGCCCACCCATAGTGCTCCCCAGGACGGTCGCCAGCGAGGTGCGAGTTGCGCCGACCCCTGCCACGAGACCCTCGAGGCGATGCGCTGGGCACGTGAGCTCCTCGCCTCCGGTCGCGCCCGCGCTGCGGATATCGCCATCGTGGCAACGCTCCCGGCCGCGTGGGACGAATACATGCTTTCGCTCACTTCGGCCTCCGATCTGCCCGTTTGCTACGTCCACGGCCGACCGGCGCTTTCGACCCGGGACGGTC
>JBFXHW010000245.1:0-4743 GCA_050176605.1 Sphingobium sp.
GACCCGTGATGGCAAGCTGACCCGCGCCTTTCCTACCGATCATCCCGTCTTGCGAGACGGCCAGCTTGAGCGTCACATAAGGTCGCCCCCTGCCCTTCAGCGACAGGAAGCCGGCCATGGCGCGCCGTGCCTCGGCTTCCATGCAGCCTGTCGTCACCGCGACGCCAGCCCGTTCGAGGATCGACATCCCGCGCCCGGCAACGCGGATGTCGGGGTCGAGCGTGGCGATCACCACACGCGCAACGCCGGCAGACACCAGCGCATCCGCGCAGGGCGGCGCGCGGCCGATATGCGAACAGGGTTCGAGCGTGGCGTAGACCGTTGCACCTTTCGCCAGCGCTCCAGCCTCGGCGAGCGCCTGCAACTCGGCATGGGGCCGGCCGCCGATTGCGGTGACGCCGCGCCCGACGATCCCGTCGCCGTCAGATCCGGTCTGGACGATGACGGCCCCGACCGACGGATTCTCCGCAGTCAGCCCGCGATGTTTCAGCGAAAGCGCGATGGCTTCCGCCATGTAACGGCGATCCGCATCCGGATCGAGCGTGGCAGGCGCGGCCATCATTGCTCAGGCGTCGTGCCGTCGCCCTTTAATTCGCCCAGAACTTCCTGGAAATCCTTGGCCTCGCGAAAATTCCGGTAGACCGAGGCGAAGCGGACATAGGCCACGTCGTCGAGCGACTTCAGCGCTTCCATGACCAGCTTGCCGATCTCCTCTGTCGGAATTTCGGTCTCGCCGGAGCTTTCAAGCTGACGCACGATGCCGGTCACCGCCCGTTCGATACGTTCCGGGTCGACGTTGCGCTTGCGCACCGCGATCTCCACCGAGCGCGCCAGCTTGTCCCGGTCGAACGGCACCTTGCGGCCTGATTTCTTGACGACGACCAGATCGCGAAGCTGGACCCGCTCGAAAGTGGTGAAGCGTCCCGCGCATACGGGACACACCCGCCTGCGCCGGATCGCCGCCCCGTCTTCGGCAGGGCGCGAATCCTTCACCTGTGTGTCTTCGGACTGGCAGTAGGGACAGCGCATGGATCAATCCGTGTCAGGAGCGAAAAGTTCGACCGTCGGGAAATATGTGCGAAAGCGCCTTGCATCACGCGTAAGCAATGCGATGTCCAATACCGCGGCTTGGGCGCCAACAAAGAAATCCGGCAGGACATTCGTCCGTGTGCCGCCCAACTGCCGATAGCGCAAATGCGTTTTGGCCGCCAGATAAAGGGCCGCTTTCGGCATTGGCGCGATCTTCAGATCTGTATCCAAAACGAAACGATGCAGCGATTCTATGGTTGGAAAACCCACTGCCAGTTCCGCATAGACAATTTCATTGATCAGCAAGTCGCCATCCGCCGCAGCCGATTCGATCGCCGAAATCGACCACGCGCCCCATTTGGGATCAGATGTCAGCAAATCCAGAAGGACATTCGAGTCGACGAGGATCAATCGACATCTCTTGTCAAAGCCATGATCTCATCGGTCGTCATCCCGGAGGCGAGGAACCCCCGATATTTCGCAAAACGGCTCACAGGCTCCTTGCCGTCAGCCGCTTCGATGACGATCTCACCCTGGATCGTACGCCTGAACCGAACCTTGCTGCCGGGAGAAACACCCAGCATATCGCGAACGGCCTTGGGAATCGTCACCTGCCCTTTCGTTGTAACGGTGGTATCCATTGCCGGCTCCGTAATACCTGTAGTGCGATAAGTATTACCCGCCTGCGAACTCTGCAAGCGCAACAAAGATGCCGCAGCGATCAGCCGAGGTAGCCGTAGAGCGGGAAGCGCACGGTCAACGCCTCGACTTTCGTCTTCACGGCAGCCTCGACCGAAGCATTGCCCTCGTCGGAGTTGGCGGCCTTGAGACCGTCCAGCACTTCGGCGATCAGCTTGCCGATCTCGCGGAATTCCGCAACGCCGAAGCCGCGCGTCGTGCCGGCCGGCGTGCCAAGCCGCACGCCCGAGGTCACGAAGGGCTTTTCGGGATCGAAGGGGATGCCGTTCTTGTTGCAGGTGATGTTGGCGCGGCCGAGCGCGGCCTCTGCACGCTTGCCGGTGGCGTTCTTCGGGCGCAGGTCCACCAGCATCAGGTGGTTGTCCGTGCCGCCCGACACGATGTCGAGGCCTGTTTCCCTCAGGCTTTCGGCCAATGCCTTGGCGTTGGTCACGATGTTCTTCGCATAATCCCTGAAGGACGGCTGCAGCGCCTCGCCGAAGGCGACGGCCTTCGCCGCGATGACATGCATCAGCGGTCCGCCCTGCAGGCCCGGAAATACGGCCGAATTGATCTTCTTGGCGATGTCCTCCTCATTGGTGAGGATCATGCCGCCGCGCGGGCCGCGCAGCGACTTGTGCGTCGTCGTGGTGACGACATGGGCGTGCGGCAGCGGCGACGGATGCTGGCCGCCCGCCACGAGACCGGCGATATGCGCCATGTCGACCATGAGATATGCGCCGATCGAATCCGCGATCTCCCGGAAACGCTTCCAGTCCCAGATACGCGAATAGGCGGTGCCGCCGGCGAGGATCAGCTTCGGCCTGTGCTGCTCGGCGAGTTTCGCGATCTCGTCCATATCGAGCAGATGGTCGTCCTTGCGGACGCCGTAGGACACGACCTTGAACCACTTGCCGCTCATGTTGACCGGCGAGCCATGCGTCAGGTGACCGCCCGAATTCAGGTCGAGGCCCATGAAGGTGTCGCCCGGCTGAAGCAGCGCCAGGAACACGGCCTGGTTCATCTGGCTGCCGGAGTTGGGCTGGACGTTGGCGAATTTGCAGCCGAACAGCTTCTTGGCCCGCTCGATCGCCAGTTCCTCGGCGATGTCGACATACTGGCAGCCGCCATAATAGCGCTTGCCGGGATAGCCCTCGGCATATTTGTTGGTCATGATCGAGCCCTGCGCCTCCAGCACGGCGCGGCTGACGATATTCTCCGATGCAATCAACTCGATCTCGTGCCGCTGGCGACCGAGCTCGCTGCGGATGGCGCCGAAAATCTCCGGGTCGACCTCGCTGAGCGGCGCGGTGAAAAAGCTGTCGTTCGTGCTGGCAGCAGCAAGGGCCATATCCAAAACCTCTGGGCAATATTGATGGAGCGTCGGATTGCGGCGCCATTAACACACTCGCCGCGCCGCCGTCACGCTTCGCACCGCGAAATATGATAGCCCTTTTGCGCCACCACAAAAGGCGCGGCGGCCGGCAATGAAAAGGCCGCCCGAAGGCGGCCGTCTCAGTCACTTGCAAGGGATACGCGCTCAGAGCGCCGAACTGATCTTCAGCTCGTCCACGCCGTCGCGGCCGTAGATGTCATCGCGGAAATGCACAACGCCGTCGCCCGTCGACCAAGCGGAAATATAGGTGAAATAGACCGGCACCGGATCGGCAATCGCCACCGGCGTGTTCTCGCCGCTCTTGATCGTTGCCTCGAAGCGCTGGCGATCCCAGCCCGGCGTGTTCTTCATCAGCCACGTCACGAGGTCCCGGACGTTCTGGACGCGCACGCAGCCGGAGGAATCGAAGCGCATCAGCTTGTCGAACAGGCTCTGCTGCGGCGTGTCGTGCATGTAGGTCGCGTGCGGGTTCGGGAAGTTGATCTTCACCGACGCCATGGCGTTGATCTTGCCGGGGTCCTGCCGGAAGCGGAATTTCGCCGCGTCCTCGGTGTTCCAGTCGATCGTCGTGGGATCGATCTCGCTCCCGTCCGGCCCGAGAATGCGGATGTTGTTCTCGGCGAGATATTGCGGGTTCTTGCGCATCAGCGGGATGATGTCCTTGCGGACGATCGATTCCGGCGCGTTCCAGTATGGATTGACGATGACTTCGTTGATCTTGGAGTTGAGGATCGGCGTCTGGCGGTCGATCTTGCCGACGATGGCGGTATGGCGCAGCACGACACGGTCACCCTCGACGGCCTCGATCTGCGCGGCCGGGATGTTGACCATGACATAACGGTCGCCGAGGAAGCCCGACATCGAGCGCAGGCGCACGAGGTTCGTTTCCAGCTGGCCGAGCCGGACGGGAGCCGAAACGTTCAGTGCCGCATAAGTGTATTTGCCGAGCACGCCGTCAGCCGGCAGCCCGTGACGGGACTGGAAGCGCTTCACCGCGGCGTCGACATAGGTGTCGAAGGAATTGGAGATGCCGGCGGTCCTGGACAGGTCGCCCGAGATCACCAGCCGCTTGCGAAGCTCGGAGACCGCCGGATCGGACATGCCGAGCTTGAGCTTGTTGACCATCGGAACCGTCGGCCAGCCGCCATTCGCCACGATGTTCTGGTATTGCGCGATCGCCTGTTCCAGATAGGCGACCGTATGCGGGCTGAAGATCGGAAGCGTCGACTGGACCTTGCCGCCCTCGCTGGCGCGCGCATCGAACTGATCGTTCCACGCGCCGCGCTTCGGCGCGCTCAGAAGGTCGCCGATCACGTCCTGGGCCATGGCGCCGCCGGAAATGGTCGTGGCGGCCAGGGCACCTGTACTGGCGAGTAGGTTGCGGCGGCTGATTTTCATCGAACGTCCTGACTTTTCACCGAATTCTGCTTTGCCTGCGGGTCGCGGCCCGACGTCGCGCCGGAGGCTAGCGGCAGCACGTTAACATTTCCCATACCATGACGGTCGTCGTCCCGCCTTTTGCATGGTGTTTGCCGCGAAATCGCACGGCCCCTCTCCTGAACCCGCTCACACCCGAATATGGCGACAGCGTGGCCATGTCGCGACAAGATGCCGTGATCCGTGGCGGCACAGCAGTCGCT
>JBFXHW010000246.1:0-4742 GCA_050176605.1 Sphingobium sp.
TGCGGTGCAGCTACTTCCGGCAGATATGTGATGGAGTAGGGGAGCGCTCCGAGCGCGATGAGCATTTGATCGCGGCAGGCGTTTTCCTCGCGCGGAGCGCCGTTGTCGGCATAGAAATTGTTCACCGGATTGGTCGGATCACCGCGTAATCTCTCGTTCAATTCGCTCAACGCATCAAGAACGATGGCCTGAACGTCAGCAGCAGATTGGGGCTCCTGACCAACTAAAATCGCACGAAGCGCTTCGATGGCTGGTGGCGTGAAGTGCGCTTCGATACGAATGCGCTGCTGGTTGGCTATCGCGGATCGCACACTGACTAGATAATGTCCCGTGACCACAGGACGCAGCGCGGCCAATACCGCTACTGCGTCAGCAGAGGGATCGTCACCTAGGCGGCCAATCGCCCAATTCAGGAGATCGGTCGCGTCCCAAGGGTTTTTGTCGCCGGAGGTCACGCCTCCGGGCCGCTCGCAATAGGGCCAGAATGGCGTGAAGGTCCGAACCAGATATGCAAGCTGGGCAGGAGTAGCCGTCAAGCCTTCCGGGTCGCCGTTGAAACGCCGGTAAAACCAGCGGCTGAAAGGCCAAAGTAGAGTGCGATTATCAAGCGAGATGCTGCGGGAGGTCGAGGAAATTGCAGGGAAATCCACCGTGTATTCAACGGCCAGCCAAATGCTCCGTCGTTCATCATCCAGGTCCGAAGCCGCACGACGGCTTGCCAGTATTTGTTTCAATTGCACCATGGCATAGGCACGCTCGGTGTCAGGCGCACGGATGAGGCAATCGACGAGTTCGCTTTCGGTTTCGGCGGGCAAATCGGGAAATGACACAAGCCATTCAGCAGCGAGGCTGGTTGATAACGGGCGATATTCGATAGATCGCGCAAGTGCGTAGAGTCCATCGACATGGGTGAGCTTTGCACGCAGTTGAGGCTCGAATTTGGTTCGTAGGTGAATTTCGAAATCGTGCGGACTTTTCAGCAGTTCCGCTTCCAGCGCTTCACCCAATCCTTTGAGGCCGGAATTTTCATCGAAATATGAATGCTGGACGCCCATCGTAATCGCGGAGATCAGCTCAGGCTTTAGGCCATCGAACCCTCGCCCGGACAAATAGCGCTCGGCTGCACCAGCGATCATGCCGTGAATGAAATTCCAGACTTTCGATTGGGCGTAGCTTTCGGCAATCTGCGTTGCGTTCGGCAGATCATCGCGATGCAGGACGTTTTCGAATCCCTCGAAAACTGCACCGGCCAGGTCTTCGCCCAGCCATTCGATGACTCGGTCGCCCGGAAGGCCTTCGCGTTCAAGATCGCGAAATCGACCTAGATATGCGAGTGCGGAGTTATACATCCAGCGCAGTTCACCGGCCTTTACGGCGTCGATATTTTCAGCGAACGCTGCACGACTTTTGACAAATTCCGCTGCCCGTTTCTTATCAGCTTTCTGCTGGCGTTGCAGTTGCCGACGTTCCCAATCAGGCATCTTGTTGTTAGGCTTGGCTCGAAGGAATTTCAGTAACTCCGCGTCCCTTAGCGCGTAGGGTTTGGCGAGTTTTTTGATGTCTTCTCGAATCCCTTCCGGTCCGCGAAAATTGGCAACCATCCACTTCCAGTCATCTCGATCACCGGGCGCGTTGCGCTCGACCAACTCGCTGAGATAGAAAACCACGTCTTCATTCGTGAGCTGCAATCCCGATGAGAAATGAGGTAAGTGGAATTGCCAGCTATGGAATTCCAGCGGCGTATTCCGTTCCATTCTTGCGAGCTGCTGAACCTCACGCCGTAGTGTGTCATTACCTGCGAGCAGGGCGGCAATGGCAGGCTGATGGTCTCGCCCTTGAGGCTGGCGACCGATAGCGCGAATCCAAGCCCAAAGCCGGGATGCTGTGATGGATTCGGGTTGCACTTGGAGCAACCGCTCGATCAACGAATTTGCAAAATCTGCAATCTCATGTCGCGCTTCCCACTGATCCTGGGACCAGACATTTCCCGGATCGTAGTGCGGTAGCATCAGTTCGGAAAGTGCGTCCACGACCGCTGCCAAGCGTTCATCGGGAACAGACTCTCCCATTCGATAGAGCGATCCGATGGAGCGGTTACGATGATTTTGTTTTCCTGCGAGATTGAATCCCGCTCGCGCGATCACGACGCTGGCAACCAGCTTATCGTCGAAATGGTCGATGCCGACATTTGTAACCACGGCTGCGGCAAGCTCTGCGGAGACCTCGCTGTCTTGTTCGACGAATGTGCGGGCCTGGACTGACCAGTCGATGTTCGTCTGATCGAGTGCAGCGAGCGCTTTGATAGCATCGATACGAACGTCGCGGTGCGCCTTCGTATCCAGCATCAGCCCATGAATTTCATGATTGAGAGCTTTGGCGACGGGCGTGGATTTTATCGTTTCGAGCAGCAAGGTCTTCAGTTGCGGCCCAACATCGTGGTCGGTCAAAAGCGCGGACAGGTCTGGTTGAAGCTCCATCTGAGCGAGCCCATTGGCCTTGACCGGCCGCCAGTCTCCGGCCCGGAAATATGGGTCATTCTGTTCACGCCTATGCAGTGAACTCAGCATTTGACGCCCTTGCTCGGGGCTGAGTCCAGCAGCGTCACCGTAGCGAAGAACGCCGAATGGATCGGTCGCAATGACCTGCGGTGCGAGTGAGGTGCTGAAATAGGCCAGCCAGGCATGAAGGCCACGGAGTGACGCGGGCACGCCGCCTTCGGCGCTTATCGCGCCGAGCAGCCGCGCAGCGGTCCGTCGGCTTTGCTGATTTTGATCGACTAGACGACCCAGCCAGCGCGCGCCCAGATATTCGGCGATTGTCTTGTGGAGCGGGACCATTCTGTCCGCATCATGCTCTGCCGCTTTGAAAAGATTACTCTGCATCGCGGTTAGCAATGCCGCACCGCCCGGCAGCGCGATTACATCTGTATGGTGCAGATCACGCGGATCAACATTACCTGGCGCTGCGCGTGAAATCGCGTCCTTTCCGGTTATCAGCCATATCGCCATCGCTGCGCCTGCCGCATCCAGCGCCTCGTCTTCAGCAAGGTTGGCGAGCGGAGAATTGCGATGCTCGTCATTATGTTCTTGCCGCAGTTGACGAACGGCAAGTGCGTAGAGCTGTGATCGCGAACCAGGAATCGCATCCAGTTTAGAGTCCCGCTTGGGGAGGAACCCCTCCGACTTCAGTCGGATACCGGCTTCAGCCCCAGACTCGCTCGATAGCCTGTAACCTCGGGAAAGTGAGACCGCCTGAAGGGCGTTAAGTCTCACTTTCCCGAGGTTACAGGCTATGGGCTACAAGAGCGGCTGTCACACGACATTTCATCATCGCTACCATCTCGTCTGGGCGCCGAAGTACCGGTACAAGGTGCTGCAGGGCGAGGTCCGCCTCCGCGTGCGCGAGATCATCCGGCAGGTCTGCGCCGAGATGGGCGTGACGATCATCAACGGCGCCCTGTCGCGCGATCACGTCCACATGTTCGTGGAAATCCCGCCGCACGTCTCGGTCAGCGACTTCGTTCGCCGGGCCAAGGGACGCTCGTCGCGCAAGATCCAGCAAGAGTTCGAGCACATCCGCAAGCGTTACTGGGGCCAACGCTTCTGGCAACGCGGCTACTTCTCGACCACGTCCGGCAACATCACCGATGACATCATCATGCGATACCTAGACCGACATACCCACAAGCCCGGCTTCAGCCCCACCGCTTGATCCTACCGGCGTCAGCCGGTCAGTCATTCAGATAGCAGTTTCAGGAAAAGCGGTATGGCGTATAGGTCTGAAAGGCCTTGTTCGCCCAGCACAGTAATAATGCGTTCGGCTTCTGGTGCGCCTTTATGCTTGGCAAGATATGCCGCCGCATCGCTCGGACCAATCGGCTCGAACCACATCTCGATCGCCGATTTTTGATAGTCGTCGGCAATTTCCCTGTTTGCCGACGCGCCCTGCCATTCAGCCGATCGACATGACAGAACGAAACGAGGGCGACCCAGCTCCGCCAATTTCTGCAGGACATTATGTAGGGGATCACCTTCGGCTTTTGCCGCGACTTCATCGAGAGCATCGATGACAAGTATACTGCCTGGCGTCATCTGCGCATTCGTCCAGCGCAGGAATGCCGCCGCGCGAACGAACTGTGCGTTTGGGTCGTTGGCGAGCCGTTTAAGTAGTTCGGTTTTACCCATTCCGGGTTCCCCGAGGATGACAACAGGACGCTGTTGCCCAAGGATGTCAGTTTCTTCGCCCTGATGTTGCTGGTCGCCATCAATCCAGTTCAACCGACGTTGGATATAGTCGGTCATCCCGCGCGCACCGTATCGAGTGCGGCCATCAAGGGCATGGCTTCGATCCCACCGCGCATAGGGAAGGATTCATTGCCCCGATGAATTAGGATTCTTCGTTCAACGGCGAGATCATCGGCTGCGGTGTGGAAACCGCGATCAACCTTGGGGGCGCTCGACAGTTTGATTTCGAACGCCCAGCGCCGTTGCGCCGTTATTTCAAGAATGAGATCGGCTTCCGCACCGGCTGCGGTTCTATAAAAATATGGGCGAGCGCGATCACCTGCGGCGTCAATCAGTGCCTCGATCACGAACCCTTCCCAACTCTTTCCGACGACTGAATTTCCGCGCAGGGCATCGGTCGTTTCAATCGCCAGCAAAGCATGAAGGATACCGCTATCGCGCACAAACGGCCGTGGGGCCTTTACGAGCCGCTTCTTGCTGTTGGCGAACCACGGCTTG
>JBFXHW010000247.1:0-4727 GCA_050176605.1 Sphingobium sp.
GTTTCCTCGCTCCCCGGCGGACAAGGGGCAACGAGGTAACCATGCAGCACGCGCAAATGACACATCTGGTCGGGGATATAGGAAGCATCCTGCAATCGCTCGTCGACGTGGACGGCAGCGCCAGCCATCCCCATGTGCAGATGCTGGGCGCAGCCGCCGGCAATCACGGGGCCCGGCCGCTGGCGTCGCTTGCTGATGCCGCCCATTATCTCTGCCTGCTCCATGGCCGCTTTCCGGGCGTGATCGATCATGCCGCAACGCGAAGCGCTGACAATGCAGCGCGCCAGTGGCTGGTACAGTCCTGCGAGGCGTTCGCCGACGAACGCGCCTTCCTCACTCGCCTTTCTGTCGCGCTTGGTCCGGTGCCCAGCACCAGCGGTCAAAACAACAGCGACTCCGCCGTGCTTCAGCAGCGCCACGCACTCGAAATGCTCGCCCAGTCCGACCGTCGCGGCTGCGCGATGGGCGCCGCGATGACTCTGGTGCTCGACTGGGCAGGCATTCGCCGCATGCTCGATGAAGCCGCCATGCGGGTCGGTCTGGAGCCGATGAAGCGCAAATTGCCCGGCGCGGCCGAGACACTCGCCGTGGCGCGTGCGATTGCCGTGGACGAGAGTGTATCCCGCGCGATCCAGTTCGGCGCACGCCAGCTTCTGGGCCAACATCGTGGCCTTTGGGAACTGATGCACGCCCGCGCCGATATCCGCGCGGCCGAATAACCCTCCCCTTCAATCCCGCTTGCTTGTGGGGCTTCGGCCCTTTACGCCTTGTTGCACCGCAATAGGGAGCTGTGGAATTCATGCGTTTTGAGGGCACCGCAAATTATGTCGCCACCGATGACCTTAAGGTCGCGGTCAACGCCGCCGTGCTGCTGCGCCGTCCGCTGCTGGTGAAGGGCGAACCGGGCACGGGCAAGACCGTGCTGGCTCAGCAGATCGCCGAGGCACTCAAGGCGCCGCTGATCGAATGGAACATCAAGTCGACGACAAAGGCGCATCAGGGCCTCTACGAATATGACGCGGTGGCCCGCCTACGCGACGGTCAGCTCGGCGACGAGCGGGTCCACGACATTTCCAATTACATCAAGCGCGGCAAGCTGTGGGAGGCATTCACCTCCCCCGCCCTGCCCGTGCTGCTGATCGATGAGATCGACAAGGCCGACATCGAGTTCCCGAACGACCTGTTGCAGGAACTCGACCGCATGGAGTTTCACGTCTACGAAACCGGTGAAACGGTGAAGGCGCAGGAACGCCCAGTCGTCGTCATCACGTCCAACAATGAAAAGGAACTGCCGGACGCCTTTCTGCGCCGCTGTTTCTTCCACTATATCCAGTTCCCCGACCGGGAGACCATGCAGGCCATCATCGACGTGCATTTCCCCGGCATCCAGAAGATTCTGGTCTCCCGCGCGCTCGATATCTTCTATGACGTGCGAGAGGTTCCCGGTCTAAAGAAGAAGCCCTCGACCTCCGAACTGCTCGACTGGCTGAAGTTGCTGCTGGCAGAGGACATGCCACTCGACGTTCTGCAGTCGCAGGACAACCGCAAGGCTATCCCCCCGCTCCACGGCGCGCTCCTGAAGAACGAGCAGGACGTCATGCTGTTCGAGCGGCTGGCGTTCATGGCACGACGTGGCTGATGCTCCTCAACTTCCTCGATGAATTGCGTTCGGCGGGCATCCCCGCCGGTGTAAAGGAGCACCTTGTCCTGCTCGATGCACTGGAGCGCGAGGTGATCGATCGCACGCCGGAAAGCTTCTATTATCTCGCCCGCGCCACCTATGTGAAGGATGAGGGGCTGATCGACCGGTTCGATCAGGTGTTCGCAAAGGTTTTCAGGGGGATATTGAACGATATCCCTGGCAACATCACCGGAGAGATTCCGG
Source organism: Sphingobium sp. (assembly GCA_050176605.1). GTDB lineage: Bacteria > Pseudomonadota > Alphaproteobacteria > Sphingomonadales > Sphingomonadaceae > Sphingobium. The sequence goes on from JBFXHW010000247.1 coordinate 1,886, forward strand.
AAGACTGGCTGCGCGCAGTGGCCGAGAAGTTCCTCAGTCCCGAGGAAATGGAAAAGATCAAGTCGCTGGGCGACTGGGACGAGATCATGGAGACATTGAAAAAGCGCCTCGAGGAACAGCAAGGGCGGCATCAGGGCGGCAGCAAGTGGATCGGCACTGGCGGTACCAGCCCGTTTGGCAATGGCGGATACAACCCCGAGGGCGTGCGCATCGGGGGCGAATCCCGCCACAAGCGCGCGATCAAAGTCTGGGAAAAGCGGGAATTCAGGAATCTGGATTCGTCGAAGGAACTTGGCACCCGCAACATCAAGGTGGCGCTACGCCGCCTGCGCCGCTTCGCGCGTGAGGGCGCGGCAGAGGAACTCGACCTTGACGCCACCGTTTCAGGCACCGCCCGCCAGGGATTCCTCGATGTTCATATGCGGCCCGAACGGCGCAACGCGGTGAAACTGCTTCTGTTTCTGGACGTCGGCGGATCGATGGACCCGCATATCAAGCTGTGCGAGGAACTGTTCAGCGCGGCGACATCAGAATTCAAGAATCTGGAATTCTTCTATTTCCACAACTGCCTTTACGAGGGCGTGTGGAAGGACAATCGTCGCCGCTGGTCGGAACGGACGAAGACCTGGGATATTCTTCACAAGTTCGGTCATGACTACAAGGTGATCTTCGTTGGTGACGCGGCGATGAGCCCGTATGAGATCACCCATCCGGGCGGCAGCGTCGAGCATATGAACGAGGAAGCCGGCGCGGTGTGGCTGGAGCGGGTGGCGCACACCTATCCTGCCGCCGTATGGCTGAACCCGGAAAAGAGGGACTACTGGGATTATAGCCAGTCGAACCGGATGATCCGGCAGCTGCTCGACGACCGCATGTTTTCCCTCACGCTCGACGGGCTCGACCAGGCCATGCGTGAACTCAGCCGGAAGCGCTGATCCCTCGCATCACGCAGCCTCAGGCCATGCCGCTCTGGGCGATGCCTCGAACACACTGGGCCGCAACCAGCTACGGACATTGCGCACCAGAGCCGGTTCCCCCTCCACGATCAGGTCGCCGGCCTTGATCGCGTCGCTGTAGGATCTGTCGCCCATCCAGACATCGTGCATGGTGCGAACCGTACAGTTGAAATAGACATTCACATCCTTGCCGGGATCAACGATGCACAGGTCGACGCGCGCGTCCTTGACCAGCAACCACCAGTCCTTCTGTTCGATCAGGTCCTCGAACTTGAACCGGATCACGCTTTCCTTGCCGATCAGCTTGGCCGGATCGACGCTGCGTTCGAGATAGAGCATCAGGAGTTCGACATCGAGATCGGCATCAATCACATTGTTGCGCGCCCAGAGCAGGCCCCAGTCGCCCAGCCCTTTCAGCACAGGCAGCAAGGCCTGACAGGCCTCCGTGGGATAATATTCATATTGCCGCTCACCCGACCCCCTGCGGCGCACGACCATGCCCTGCTGTTCCAGCGATTTGAGCCGGGAGGTCAGCAGCGCCGGAGAAATATCGCCGAGGCCGCGCTGTATCTCGTTGAAGCGCCGTCCGCCCATAATCAGTTCACGAATGATCAGGAAAGTCCATTTTTCTCCAAGGATTTCCGTAGCTTTGGCGATAGGACAGAATTGACCATATTCCATGTTCGATTCTCCAGCTTCTGGTCGCGACAAGGCAGATCGCGCAAATTGTAGCAGGTTACTTCAGATTTTGTAGCGGTTTGCTACAAGTCCTGAACTAAACTCGCAGGCCGGGTTCGGGCAAACGCTCCTCATCGCCGAATGGACCGGCGGAATACAACTGAGGAGAATGAAAATGCCACTGGTTACCGTTGAACTGATCAAGGACGTGTTCACGCCCGAGCAGAAGAAGGACATCATCTCGAAGGTCACCGACACAATGGTCGGGATCGAGGGCGAAGCCCTGCGTCAGGTTACCTGGGTACGGATCGTCGAGATCGAACAGGGCGACTGGGGTATCGGGGGCCAGACCCTGACCGCCGCCGATGTACATGCAATGGCCGCCTGAGACGCTGTCAGGACCCAAATCGCAAACAGCATGGACGGGCCGTTTTCTCTGGCAGGAGCAGACGGCCCGTCTTTCGCGGGATATGTCCCGCCAAACTATTTGGTCAGCGAGGTATGCTCGTTGACGATCAGCCACTTGCCGTCCGGCTCCTTCTTGTACACGTCCGTATAGCGGTATGTGCCCTTGTTGCCCGCTATTGTCGTGCTCCCGACTTCGGTCGTCCCCGAAACAATGAAGATATCGGCGCTCAGCACCTGAACCTTGCGGTCCTTGCGCTCGAAGCTGTCGAACTTGAGTGCCGCGAACGCATCCTGTGCCTTGTCGAACGTGGCGCGATCGACAATCAGCCCCGGCACGCCCGGATCGAACGCGACGACATCCGGCGCATAAATGGCCTTTATCCGCGCCGCATCGGCAGAGGCCATCTCCACCTCGACACGGTTGGCGATGATTTCGGCATCGCTCTGGCTGAGCGCCGCCGGCGCGGGCGGCACATCCTGCGCCTGCTGACACCCGGCAAGCACGCACATCACGACTGGAATCAGGACACCATATTTCATGACATTCTCTCCCCTGTTGCCGCGATGCGGCAGCGGCCGCTCTCGAGTCGGCGGGGCGAACATAACCCAGTTCCGGAAGGTTGCGAAAAATAACGTCAATACCGATTTGCCGCTTGGAAGAGTCGTCTCACCGCAATTCTCTGGTTAACGCGACTCATGTGGCTGCGGTCTGATGACCGAGGTCGATTTCGGATGTCCTGATCGGAACGCGCACATGAGGCGCGCAAGTGTAGTTGACCCTCGACAAACTGCTGGAGCTG
>JBFXHW010000248.1:0-4721 GCA_050176605.1 Sphingobium sp.
CCGCATATGGGTTCGCCGCTGCATCGCCCTCATAATTGTCGGCCGAGCGGCCGTTATACTTGATGAATTCATCGACGATCCACTGCTCGGTCTTGCCCTCCGCGTTGATGTGCGGGGACATGATGCCGAAGGGAACGAGATTGACGTTCACATTGTCGCCCCAGATCCAGTAGGCCGAGTTGCAATCACCCGTGAACGGCAACAGTTGAGGATGGGTGATGATGGTGTGCCAGGCCTCCATGAAGGCCTCCATCGTGACCTTCCAGTTCGCAGGCACCTCCTTCGCGACCCAAAGCGCGGTCGTGCATTCCTCGTGCCGCCAGCGCTTGAAGTGCTCCGGCAGCGGCGCGAGAAATTCTTCCAGCGTCGGCCCGCCGGGCGTTTCACGAAGAAAGATATAACCGCCCCACCGGCCGACCTCGGCCTCCGGCAAATGCATCTTGTCCTCAGTCAGGTGCGGGAAATCCCAGCGGCAGGGGATCGATGAAAAATTGCCGTCCTTCTTCCAGCTAAAACCATGGAACGGACAAGTGAACGTGTCCGCATGTCCATCCTCGGTTCTCAGCTTGCGGCCGCGATGGAGACATACATTGTGCATTACCTTCACCGAACCATCGTCCTGGCGCGAGATCAGATAGGAGCGACCAGCATTTTCATACACGACATAGTCGCCTGATTCGGGCAGATCCTCCTCACGAGCCGCGAACTGCCAGACGTAAGGCCACATTTTTTCGCGCTCTAGCGCAGCGAATTCCTGGCTGGTGTAGCGGCTCGCCGGAATTGGCTCGGAACCGCGATATTCGTAACTCTCATGCGTCAGGAAATCCGGCGTTGGCCGCGAGTCGAGCTCCATAAGCTCTTCCCAACTGATGCCGGGGGACCGGTTACGGCTCGCCTTGGGGTCGATATCTGCCACAGGAATCTCTCCAACCATTGTACACTCTCGGGTAGCATCTTGGCCTGCGAGGCGCGCTCCGTCACCTTACCGAAAGCACAGGTTCCTTTGCGCGCGAAATCGGCCAATCCGCAGTGGACGACTATAATCAAGGAGAGGATTGCATGGCGAAGCGGCTTGAAGGCAAGGTTGCCCTTGTCACCGGCGGAACGTCCGGCATCGGCGCGGCTGCAGTCAAGCGACTGGTCGCTGAAGGCTGCCGGGTCGTCTTCACCGGATCGAAAGAGGATGCGGCGGCAGCCCTCACGGCGGAAACGGGAGCGACCTTCCAAAAGCACCGCGTACAGAACGCTGATGCCTGGCCGACGCTGATCGAAGCCGTTCTCGGCGAGCATGGACGCCTCGACATCGCCTTTGCAAATGCCGGAACGGAAGCCGGCGACGGCAGCATCGAAGATGTGTCGATCGAAGCCTGGAACAACGTCGTCGCCGTCAATCAGACGGGTGTCATGCTGACGGTACAGCATGCCATCCGCGCCATGGCGAAAAATGCAGGCGGTCCCACCGGGTCGATCATCGTCAATTCTTCAATGAACGCGACCCGCCCGCTCGGCAATTATGTCGCCTATTCCGTCACCAAGGCTGCGGCCGTAGCGCTTGCGAAGTCTGCGGCGGTCTATTGCGGGCAGCAAGGCTATCAAATCCGGGTGAATGCGATCCTGCCGGGCGTGGTCGAGACGGATCTGATCCGCAACATCATGAACAGTCAGCCTGATCCGGCCGCCGCTCGGGCCATGTACGAAGGCATGGCTCCGCTCAAGCGGCTGGCGCAACTCAACGAAGTGGCAGGGCTGGTGGCGTATCTCGCATCGGACGAGGCGGGGTTCATCTCGGGCGGCGAATACGCAATCGACGGCGCCACAACCGCCGGAATGATGGGCGTATGAGCGACCTTGGTTCGAAACGGCTGCAAGGCCGTGTAGCGTTTGTTTCCGGTGGGCTGCGCGGCATTGGCCTCGCCACCGTGGAGCGCTATCTGGCGGAGGGCGCGGAAGTCATACTTTCGGATCTGGAGGCCCCCGACAGCCCGGCCGCAGGTGACGTGATGGAACGGCTGGGCCAGGCCGCAAGCTATGTATCCGCCAACGTCGCCAGCGAAGCGGACTGGGAACGCGCGCGCGACATTGTGAAGGAGCGGCACGGCAAGCTCCATATCCTCGTCAACAATGCCGGGGTGGATCTTACAGGCCCCGTCGAAACGCTGTCGATGGAAGGCTGGAGACGGATCATGTCGATCAACGTCGACGGCGTGTTTCTCGGCACCAAGCATTTCGTGCCGATGATGGCGGAAAGCGGCAAGGACATTCGCGGTGGAGCAAGCATTATCAATGTAAGCTCGATCATGGGAATTGTCGGCTACAACGAAGTATCGGCCTACAACGCAAGCAAAGGCGCGGTGCGGCTATTCACCAAGGGCATTGCGATCGAATTCGCCACCAAGAAGATGCCGATCCGGGCCAATTCGCTCCATCCCGGTTTCGTCATGACTCCGTTGCTCAATGCCGGATTCCAGCGCTGGGTCGAACAGGGTTTCGCCGAAAATCCGGACGATCTGATCGACACCATGGCCGCCACCACGCCCAGCGGGCGGCTGGCCGATCCGTCGGAAATCGCCGGCGCGGCTTTCTTCCTGGCGAGTGAGGACAGCAGCTATGTCACCGGTGCCGAAATCGTCGTCGACGGAGGATGGACAGCACAATGACAATCGCTCTTCCCAACGTGATCGCTCTGGTCACCGGCGCAGCAGGCGGCATCGGCCGAGAGCTTTGCAAGGCGCTCAAGGCGGCGGACGCGACCATCGTCGCAACCGATCTTGCTGAAGAAGCGGACGGCATCGCGGCCGATCATTATCTGCAGCATGACGTTACCGACGCAGCCGCATGGCGGCGCATATCGGATTTCATTTCAGATACCTATGGCCGTTTGGACGCTCTGGTGAACAATGCCGGCCTCTCGATCGTCGCCAAGTTCGAGGATTCGCCGCTCAGCGAATGGCATCGGGTGCAACGGGTGAACGTCGATTCGATTGTGGTGGGCGTGCAAACGATGCTGCCGTTGCTCAAGGAGGGCGGCAAGGCCCGCCAGGGAGGCGCTTCGATCGTCAACTTTTCCTCGGTCGGCGGGCAGCGCGGCGCGGCCTTCAACGCTGCCTATTGCACCAGCAAGGCGGCGGTTTTGATGCTGTCCAAATGCCTTGGTGCTGAGTTCGGCGCGCTCGGCTACAATATCCGCGTCAATAGCGTCCACCCCGGCGGGGTCGACACAGCGATGCTCAACTCGATTATTGACCGTTATGTCGAGCTGGGAGCGGTCCCGTCCCGCGATGCGGCCGTGGCAGGGATGACGGTGAACCATCCGATCGGCCGCATCGGACGTCCCGACGAACTGGGCGGCGGCGTGGTCTATCTTTGCTCGGAAGCGGCCAGCTTCGTGACCTGCAGCGAGCTGGTGATTGACGGCGGGTTCACCGCCATCTGATCACGCCCCGCGCCTCATTTATTCGGCGCGCCCGCTGCTATCCAATCGCGATAAAGCTTTATCTGGGCGGCTGAAAGCGGGGGTGCGGCGAAAGGCATGCGCGCGCCCTTGCCCCCTGCTTTGATCTGCGTGCCTTCCAGCTTCGCGATAAGATAGCTGTTCTCCGGTTTGCCCGGCGCGACGCGTATGAGCGCTGGAGCTTCCGTCGATTTCACTTTCACAAGGCTGGCATAAGCCTTGGCCGGCGGCAGGGCGATGTTACCCTGTTCCTGTCCGGTAAGATGGCAAATTGCACACCGTGTCTTCAGGACCGGAACAATGTCCTTGCTGAAACTCGGTGCCGCCGCATGCGATACGGAAGTAAAGCCAAGCAACGCTATACCTAAATGCCGGGCCGCTCTCACGCCGCACCGTCCTTTGCCGCATTCGCGCCGGCCATGAAGCCGAAGGTGAGCGCCGGGCCGATCGTGCCGCCGGCACCGAGATACGCGGTGTGCGTGGGTGCGGCGATGCAGTTGCCGGCACCGTACAGACCGGGAATGGGCTTGTCGCCTCGCCCCAGGATCTGCGCGCGCTCGTCGATCGCAGGGCCACCGCTGGTGTCAAGCGCGCCCGGTGCAAGGATGAATGCGTAATAGGGACCCTTTGCAGCGAACGGATGCATCGTGATGTTTGGATTGGCATTTTCGGGCTGTTTGGTCCCTTCCCGACGCGCCGAGAAAAGCAGATGCCAATCCCGGTCATATCGATGCAGGCCGCGACTGAACTCGGGATCCTTTCCGGCCTTGGCATAGCCGTTGAAGCGCGTGATCGCCGCCTTGGCGTTGGAGGCGAACCCGGGCGCGAGCGCAACGCCGCCGGTGTGACCCTTCACCTTGTCCAGCCGCGCCGCTATCCCGGCGAATACCTCATCCCAGGTCTGGCCCTCGATCAAATAGGGCTGCTCGCCCTTGTTCGCGGGGAAGGGAAATGCGCCACCGAACGCATCGATCGAGCGGTCGTCGAACAGCATGAACATCAGGTGGTTCGGGAATTCCTCACGCGTGGGATCGTAGGGAAAATGCGCCTGGGTGCGATCATTATAGTCGCGCTTCTCATTGACGCAGCGATTGCCGTATTTGTTGACGAGGATCATTGAATCCCCCGGGAGCACGAATGCGCCCAGGCCGACCGCACGGTTCTCAAGCGCTTCCTCGAGCAGCACTTGGGTACGCCATGCGGTCCCCAGTGGCCCCATCGTCGCGCCGACTTCCTGCGCCAGCTCGATGAAGTCACCGGTCGAGCCGGG
>JBFXHW010000249.1:0-4717 GCA_050176605.1 Sphingobium sp.
GCTCGTCGTCAATCAGGGCTTCGGTTTCGGGCGTCCGACGCACTAGGTCGGCCGGAAGCTGGATCATGTTGCGCGTATCGGGCAGACAGGGCTTGGCGCGCAGCTTCATGAGCCAATCCGCCAATAACGGCTCCGAGCTGACCGATCGCGTCGATCCGGTAGTCGCCACCTGCGACAGCCGCATCGCCGAAGACCGGGACCAATAGGTGTCGCGCTGTTCCAGAATCTTCCCGACGATCTTGGCCCAGATACCTGGATCGGTCTTCGACAACGCCTCCCAATGCCGCCAGTAGTCGGCCGGGAAGTCCCAATCGTCGAGGACGAAGCTCTCCGTGACATAGGCATAGTAGAGCGCGTGGCGCTGCCCGCGCGCCTGCGCTTCCGACACCGCCCGCTGGCGCCCGTAGAGGCTGGTGCGCTTCGAGGCCAGCGGCGCCATTGTCAGCAATCCCGAACGACCCGACGAGACCCAGCGCAGCCAATCCTCCCGCGTGCAGGATTTGAAGCTCGCGACATATTCGCTGTGGAGGAGTTGGGTCTTGCGGATGGAGTCCGGCAACAGCTCATTGAGCGTACCGTTCTCGTCAAACATCACCCCCTTGTCGGTCACACGAAGCTTGAGGTCGGCGCAGGCATATCGGAAGGCGTCGCCAACAGTGACACCCAGCTTGGCCGCGATCTGGGCGATCTGAACGCACTCAGCGAGTTTGGCCTCACCGGCACCGAAATAGTCGGCGGCGACACGGTCGATGACGGCGTTGACGTCGCTCGTGCCGTCGAGGCCGATCTCCTCCAGCACCGCGAAAGCGGCCTCTACCGGTTCGTTGTGGCTTTCACCCTCGGCCTTATCCCGGCGCTGTTCCGCGAGGAACCGCGTCCAGTTTTGGTTGAGGACAACAAGGTGGCTCGCCAGAAATTCCCAATCCTCGTCCGACTGGAGCAATTTCTTCTCGCCGAGCCGAACGATCTCTGAGGCTGCATAGAGCACCTCTTTGCCCTGCACTGGGACGATGCGCAGCGCGTCGGCGTCGTGACACTGCCAGCCCGTCACCTCAGGCGCGATATAGGCCCAAAGGTTCAACAAGTGCCGCCACGTCGCAGGTCGCGGCAGGTGATGGCTGCGCAGGCGGTCGAGCAGATCCGACTTCGAGAACTCCTCGACCAGGCCCCAATGAACGAGCTTGGTCCGGTTCTTGGCCGAGACATGCTGGCACAGCGCCGGCCGTGACTTGGCATCGAGCAAGGCCATCGCCTGCTCCGCCGGCCAGATGTCAAAGACCGGCCGCGGAACCGTGATCGCGGCCTTGGCCTCGACCAGCTGCCCTTCCTCGGTCAGCAGCATCGATCGGCCGTCGATCACCGCGTCGAAGGCCAGCTCAACGATCGCGCCACACGCCCCTTCGAGCGTGGTCGCCTCACGGTCGACATCCGGCAACAGGCCGTAAGCGTCCGCCCGATCCCGCGCGCCGGTCTTCGTCTGCTCCAGCCACTCCATCATCGCGCCGGCGGCCAGTTCCCCGGCGCGGTTGAGGAGCCAGCGGTTGGTCGGCGAGGTTTCCGGGTCCTTGATCTTGAGACGCGCAGGGTCCTGAATGAATGGAGCATTGCAGGCGAAAGGCAGCGTCGTTTCAACGCCGGTCGGCAGTACGACATAGAGCCGGCCCTTGGCGCCAAGCACGATCTCGACGCGGCAAGGCGGGAAATCGCCGCTGTCCTCGGCCCCAAGCATCCGCTCCTTGCGGATCTCGTCGAGCGCTTCGTCCGGGAAGGCTTCCTCGGCGGACCGCACAAGGAGGAAGGGATCGTTCGCTTTCTCATCCAAAGCCATCCATTCGCTCTCGGCGATGGGGCCAGGCCCGAGACTCTGCCAATGCACCTCGCTGTCGCCGATACGAAGACGGCGGATCTTCTTGAAGAACAGCAGCGACACCGGGCTCTTCAGCCACTCGTCGAGATTCTTCTCGACCTCGCGGCGCAGCAGCGGATTGGCGATCGCCACCTCGACGCGCGTGGTTTCCGACGTCAGGGAACGGCCGTCGATCCAATGCGGCTGGGTGAACCGCGCACGTTCGAAGGCTACTGCCAGGGTCGGCGTGAACAACTCGACCCGATCGCCCAGGCTGAACGTGCTCTTGAATCCGATCCCCCGGAAGCCGATCGTATGCAGCGCACGCTTGTTGGAATAGCCGAAGCGGCAGATCGAGGCGAAGTGGGCCTCAATGAAGTCTTCGCCATTATGCTCGAACACAAAACGGTCGTTCTCGATCGACACCCGCGCTTCGCTGGCGCCGGCGTCGTCGGCGTTCTGGAGCAGCTCGGACAGGATATGGCGCGGACTCTGCACCTGCTTAAAGAGCTGGTGCCAAGGCCCGGCAAGCTCCGGGTCTGCCTCAAGCTGATCCCAGCGCTTGGTCGCGCGCTCCTGGATCGGCTGGAAGTAGTCAGGCCAAACTGCCGAGTTTGCCGCCAACTGCGTGTTCGCTGTCACAGCGGAGCCTCCGCGCGCTCCAGAAGGCGCCGAAGGTCGAACTGGATCGCGGTTTCAAGAAAGGACGGTTCCCGTTCCACGAGCGGGCCGCGCACATAGCGCGGCGCATGGGCGAAACCGGCGGCAACCGGCACAATAGCGAGGATGAACTTATCTGGCTCGTGCAGGGAGGTGATGACCTCCTGTCGCGTGACCATCACGCTGTCGGCTCCGTCGATGCGCCCCTTGACCTCGATGAAGCGCAGATGTCCCGACTTCGGATCGTGCGAGGCGATGTCATAGCCGATTTTCTGGGCGGAGACGTCGGCCGGCTCGTTGCCCAGCGCCCGTTCGGCCGCCATGACGGCTGCCATCGCCGCAAGCTCGATTTCCCGGCGCGCGGCCGGGTCTTCTGCAAAATGGTTCGGAACGCTCGGCGCCTGACGCTCTTCCAGTAGCCCACGCGGGATGACGACCATGCCGCCCCGCACGCGGGGCGGCTGCGAGGAGATAAACCGCTCCCGCTCAAGCTGGTCCATGCGGCGCTTCTGACGTTCCGCAAGGTCTTCGGCCCTGCGCTGCGCGTTCTGCCAGTTCACCCGCGTCTTCTTGCCGGCGCGCTCCTCCTCCTTCAGCTCGAAGGCGCGCGAGTCCCAGTAATTGATCTCCTTTTTCAGCCGCGCGCGAACTTCCTGCTCGACCTTTTCGATCTCCGGTAGCCGCCGTGCCTTGACCTCGGCGACATGGCCTTGGGCCAATTCGACCGTCGCAAACCGGATCGCGGCCTTTTCCAGATCGGTGGTCAGCCAGCTCTCCTCCAGAAGATCACGCACGCTGGCGACCTCTTCCGGCTTGGCAGGCCGCAGGTTCAAATGCGGCGCGATACCGGCGTTGACGGTGCTTCCGGCCTTGTCGATCGCGGCAAACTGGAGCCGCTGCGAAATCACATGCGGCTTGCCGGCGCTGGTGACGCGGCCATCCTGGACGATGTGCTCCAGCAGAAAGATCGCCGACAGCGCATCGCCGGCATCGGTATCATCCACCAGAATCGCGCCTTGGCGCATGATCTGCTCATACTGTTCGCGTATCAGACTGATGACAGCTTCGAGCAGTGGATGGCCGGGGCAAACGAAGGCAGCGACCGGCTGCTGGTTGATCTTGTCCTTCTCGAAGCAGATCCGCTCATATTGCGTCTGGATCGGCGCGCCGGTCCCGATCTGACGATCCCGCTCGCGGATGCGCACAGGCACATGGGCGATCTCCCAGCGCCCCTCCTCGCGGCGCTTGATGCGACCGCCCAGATGCTGGAACGCCTCGACGAAGAAGCTCTGGACGTGGTGCGGCTGGAGACGCAGTGCGTCGGCGCGTTCCATTTCAAGCCGCAACTCCTCGACCCTGCCCTCCGGCATGGTGTCGTTGGTCAGAGCGCGGCGACGCAACAATTCGAGCAGATGTGCCTGATCGACCGCGCCATCGACTTGCTGGAACAGACGCGCCTTTACCTCTTCCTTCTCGCCATACTGGATCGCCTCAAACAGCAGATCCTTGAGCGCCACGCCGTCGAACAATTCGCCGAGCACGTCATAGACACGGCCGCCCAGCGCCTCGCGTGCTGCCTCCAGCTTCTCAAGCAGACGGGCATAAACCTCACCCTCGCGCGTGTCGGCCGCGACCAGATTCCAAAGATGACAAACCTCGGTCTGGCCGATGCGGTGGATACGGCCGAACCGCTGCTCGATCTTGTTGGGATTCCACGGCAAGTCGTAATTGACCATGAGGTGGCCGCGCTGAAGGTTCACGCCCTCGCCCGCCGCGTCGTTGGCGATGAGGACCAGCATGTCCTTATCCTGCATGAAGCGCTCGACGACCTTGCGTCGCTCTTCGCGCGACACCCCGCCGTGGATCACTTCCACGGCCTCGGGATTTCCAAGCCGCGCCCGCACCTTGTCGAGCAGGTAGTGCAACGTGTCCTTGGGTTCGGTGAAGATGATCAGCTTGCGGCGATTGCCGGCGGAATCAATCATGAGATCGTCGTCGAGGATACGATTGAGCTGGCTCCACTTCGTATCCACGCCGGAGCGCAGCACGCCGAGCGCCATCGTCTCCAGGCCCTTCAGCGTCTCAACTTCCAACGCGAGCTGCTCAACCGTCTCGGCCGTCGTCGCGCCCGTCGAGATCAGATCCTCAAGCTCGTCGATCTCCTCCTGGCCATATTCCTCGATATTGCGCAGCATATCGGCGTTGATCGCC
>JBFXHW010000250.1:0-4702 GCA_050176605.1 Sphingobium sp.
TTCGGATCGGCCGGATCGTAGAAGACGAACACGATCTTGCCGGCCGGGTAGCGGGCCGCGATGCGTTCGGCGTAGCGCCGGTCGCCCGACACCTCGGTATCCGGCCAGATGCTTCGGCTGGTGTAGTCGCGCCCCCCGACCTCATAGGCATACTCCACCAGCGGCATGAAGCTCTGGCGCAGCCTGCGCACGCCGCGCGAGGTGCGCAGGGGCTTGTCGCGGCGGATGGTGAACTCCTCGACGCGGCTCAGCGTGACCTTGCCGGTGGCCTGCGGCCAGCGCCGCACCTCCGCCGCGCGGCGCATGAAATAGAAGAACATCACGAAGAACAGTGCGCCGAAGATCGCGGTGGGGATCATTGCCTGAAGCAGCGCGTCGGGGAACCATTCCCGCAGCGTCTGGAAACCAGACTCGGCCAGCCAGATGGCGATCGCCGCCATCACCAGGATGATCAGGATGGCGGCCATGCAACCCAGCGCCAGGTCCTTCGGCGGGTGGTTGATCTCGAGCGCCGATTTCGACGGGTCGCTCCGGTCGTGGCGGATCGTCACCTCCTTGCCGACGGGATAGCTTGCCAGCAGACGCTCGACCTGGTCCTCGCCCGGCGTGCCGGTGTCGAGGATGCGACCCGACCGCCATGTCCTGCCCACGGCCTCGAACTCGTAGGTGATCTTCGCGACCCGCTGGTTGCGCGGAGGCTCGGTCTTGAAGCGCTGGACCAGCGCGAAGCCGGGCTCGGAACCGATGATGCGGCCGGAGGCCGCCGCCCAGGTGCGCACCCTGGCGTAACTCATCAGCGCCAGCACGAGCGCGACCAAGCCGAGCAGGATGATGCCGCCGGCGATGTTGGCGATGACGTTCGCCGCTTCGGACTCGAAAATCGCGATCACCGTCTCCCCCAAGCCGGCTGCTGCGCCGGTATCTAGGCCGGCGAGGGCGGGGGCGGCAAGCGGGCGCAAGGGGGGCTCGCGTCCAGCCCATCCAGTTCGCGCGATTGTGAAGTTTAGCGGCAGGCCTCGCCTTGCCCGCCCCCGGCGGACTCGCCTAGGCTCCCGCCATGTCTCGTCCGCAAAACGGATGGCGGGTTCTCGCGGGCGTCGCGCTCGCCGCGCTGACGCTGTCCGCGTCATCGGCCCGGGCCGCCGATGCGGTGGATGTCGAGCTCGTTCTCGCCGTCGATGTCTCGCTCTCCATGTCGCCGATGGAACTCGAGATCCAGCGCGACGGCTATGCCGCGGCGCTCACCGACGACAAGGTCATTGAGGCGATCCGCTCCGGCTATCACGGCCAGATCGCCATCACCTATTTCGAATGGGCGGGGGCCACCACGCAGCGCATCATCGTGCCGTGGACCATCATCGCTGGCAAGGAAGACGCCGAGCGCGTGGCGCGGCAATTGACGGCGGCGCCGCCCAACAGCGCGCGCCGCACCTCGATCTCCGGAGCGCTCGAATATGGTTCCGACCTGCTGGCCGAAAGCCCCTTCCGGGGCGTGAAGCGGGTCATCGACATCTCCGGCGACGGCCCCAACAACCAGGGTCCGCCGGTCGATGCCACGCGCGATCAGCTGGCGGTGCAGGGCATTACCGTCAACGGCCTGCCGCTGATGACCAATGGCGGCATCACCAGCGCCTACGACGTCGACGAGCTCGACCGCTACTATGCGGACTGCGTCATCACCGGACCGGGCGCCTTCGTCGTGCCGGTCAACGACTGGTCGCAGTTTCCCGAGGCGATCCGGCGCAAGCTGGTGCTGGAGCTGGCTTCGGTCGGCTCGCCGCTGCGCGCCGCCGACGAGGCTGCCAATCCCCCGGTGCTGCAGGCGCAGGTCACGTCGAAATATGACTGCCTGATCGGCGAGAAGCTCTGGCGCGACCGCAGCTGGATCTGGGACGCCCGTTGAGCAACTCGCCCGCCCGTGAACGGGCAGGGTGATCGCACGTGACTTTCGGGCGCCCCCTCACCCGCTCGGCTTCGCCTCGCGTCCTCTCCCCGGCGGGGAGAGGGAGACGGCCGCAATGCTGGCATTTCTTCTCCCCGGCGGGGAGAAGTGGCCGAGCGCGGCGGCGAAGCCGCCGCAAGCGAGGCCGATGAGGGGGCTCTTGGCCACCTGCGGCAGTTCTGCCATAAACGCGAAGAAGGAAGACTACGCAGCCAGCAACTGCTTCCGGTCGGTGCGCTCCTGCTGCGGCGAGCGCGCATAGAGTTCACGGTAGCATTTGGAGAAATGCGAGGCCGAGACGAAGCCGCAGGCAACCGCCACCTCGACCACCGGCATCGACGACTGGATGAGCAGGTGGCGTGCCCGGTCGAGGCGGATTTCGAGGTAGTAGCGCGCCGGCGAGCGGCCCATCTCCTGCCGGAATAGCCGTTCGATCTGGCGGCGCGACAGGCCGACATGGTCGGCGATCTCGACCAGCGACAGCGGTTCGGACAGGTTCTGCTCCATCAGTTCGATGATGGTCAGAACCTTGGCGTTCTGCACGCCCAGCCGCGCCCGCAGCGGCAGTCGCTGGCGGTCGGTGGGGCTGCGCACGCGGTCGGTCAGCACCTGTTCGCAGACGCGATTGACGAGGTTCTCGTCGAAATCGTCGCCGATCAGCTTCAGCATCATGTCGAGCGCCGCCGTGCCGCCGGCGCAGGTGTAGACGTTCTGGTCCACCTCGAAGAGGTCGGCGAAGACGTTGGCCTTCGGGAAGGCTTCCGCGAAGCCGGGCAGGTTCTCCCAGTGGATGGCGCAGCGCTTGTTGGACAGAAGCCCGGCGGAGGCGAGCACATAGGCGCCGGTGCAGAGCCCGCCGATCGCGACGCCGCGATTGTGTTCCTCGCGCAGCCAGGCGAAGGCCGACTTGTTCTGGTAGTTCTCGACGTTGATGCCGGAGCAGACGATGACCATGGAGGGGCGGTCCGGCCCTGCCATCTTGCGGCGCTCGTCTTCCAGCGAGGTGTTGACGGCGCACTCGACCCCGTTGGAGGCGGTCACGCTGCGGCCGTCCAGGCTGGAGAGACGCCACCGGTAGGCCTCGTAGCCGAGCATGCGGTTGGCGATGCGCAGCGGGTCGAGCGCCGTCGCAAAGGCGACCATGGTGAAGTCGGGGACGAGGAAGAAGACCAGCGACCGCTTGATGGGATGCTTCATCGCTTTCACTCGGGCCCCCGTAGCGCACGCGGCGCTGCTATGTCGCTATCGGCAAAGCGACATCAGGAATCCGGGCGCGTGTCAACGGCGCGACATCGTGAAGCGTTGAATCCTTGGGCTAAAGTAGGACCAGCGCGCATATCGTGTCGCTAATGCGCATGTCGCGCTTTGGACATGACTGCTGCGCCGCAAAACAAAAAAGCGCCGCGGCATGCCGCGGCGCTTCCTGGAAACGGGTATTCGTCCGGTCAGCCGACCAGCACGCCCAGGCGGTTGCCGGCGATCGCCGCGGTCTGGCCGGGCATGGTGCGGCCGAAGCGCTGACGCTCCATCACCGTGGTCATGTTGGATTCGCGCGGGGCGCGGAAGAGGCGAGAGAAGAACTTCATGTCAGGCTCCATGCAGCAAGGGTTACACGGGTTGCCTTCGCGCTGTGTCCGGAGTGGGGCATCTCGTTGCGCAGGCATATAGTCATGTTGCGGCGCACACACAGCGGCAAAAGCGAAGCGGCCAGCGTCAAAAGCGACACTTCTTGCGATTTTCGCTGCCACAGTGAAGGAAGTTAATCAATCTTTCCAATGTGTTAACAAAGGAAGGCGGGCGCTATGCGACTTGCTCAGATGCGTCATGCAATCGCCGCATAGCTCGCCGCCCTCGTCAAGGATCGTCGCGTCGATGCGAGGCATCAACGGTCGGTCAAGCGGGCGAACTCGCGGCGACGACGACCGGTCGACGGGCAGACCGTGGAAGGCCATCCGATGTCCTTCTGCAGGTCGAGCGGCAGGGACATGATGGCGCGCTCGGTCAGGTAGCGGGCACGGGCTGCGCGATAGTCGGCCGCGATGCGGTTCAGCGTCGAGAGAATGGACATGGTGCTTTCCTTTCCGGCGAACCCGCCCGCTTCGGGCGTGCCGCCTTGATGAGGACGCCTTCTATGCGTCCGGGGTTCACCCGCATTTCGTGTCGAACCGGCCCGGTTTCTCGCCGGTAACCGCCGTTGTTGCGCAGTACGGTCTGTTCGATTGGGTTGACAATGGACCCTGGCTTATGTTCAATCAATCGAAATGAAATGATCTGTTGGATCAAGAAAACTTAACTAAGCCGCGAGACCCTGGCGATGACTGCCCCCCTCAACCATCCGCTCCCGCTGCTTGAACTCGACGTGCTGCGCACCTTCGTTGCGATCGCGGAGACCGGCAGCTTCACCGGTGCCGCCAACGCCGTGTTCCGCACGCCATCGGCGGTCTCCATGCAGATCAAGAAGCTGGAGGATGTGCTTGGCCGCGCAGTGTTTTCCCGTGACGCGCGCTCCGTCGCGCTGACCACGGAAGGCGAGATGCTACTCGGTTATGCGCGGCGCATGCTGGCGATCAACCGCGAGGCCGTGTCGAAGTTCATCGTGCCGGACATCACCGGCGTGGTGCGGCTCGGCTCGTCTGACGATTTCGGCGAACGCGTCCTGCCGCACGTGCTGTAGCGCTTCGCGCAGTCGCTCCCCTCGATCGCCGTCGACGTGATCATCGTCCAGAGCGGCTATCTGCGCCGCCGCATGGACGTCCGCGC
>JBFXHW010000251.1:0-4681 GCA_050176605.1 Sphingobium sp.
GGAATTGGTTGCGGGTAAAACACTCGAACAGATTGATGTCGCCCCAGGTGTCGATAACCTGTTCGAGGCTTTTCGCCATATGATGCAACGGCGAACCAGGTCCGTCCTCAGCCCTCATCTTATGAAGGCGCAAATGGATGTGTTGCAGCATGTCGGTGCGCATGTAGCTGTTCAAAAGCATGAGCGAGTGGGTCGGTGTCTTCGGAACAGCAAAGCCCATCTTATCTTCTGGCTGCAGGTCCGCGACATCCTGGTGGTCGTCGTTGTCAGTCATCACGTTTCGCTCGCAAGAGATTTTGCCCCGCCGGTGGCATCCACAAAAGCCCTGCCCGAACGTCGCAACAAACCCCGGTTTGATGTGACGCCGCAAAGCAGATCGCAACAATTTCCGCAGAGCGGTCAAATTCTATAAATACCCGTGCAGAAACCTATAGCCGATAAACTCTCTGCCGTCTAAGTTAATGTGAAACGGGGAGCGCCGATGCTGATTGGTTATATGCGGGTTTCGACCATCGAGCAGAATCTCGATCTCCAACGCGACGGTCTTGAACGCGCCGGATGTGAGAAGATTTTCGACGACGTATGCTCGGGCCGTGCAACAGAACGGCCGGGTTTGGCTAAAGCGCTTGAGATCGCGCGGGCTGGTGACGCTCTGGTAGTGTGGAAGCTCGATCGCATCGGCCGCTCGCTTGCCCATGTGGTCGGCCTGGTCAGCGACCTTCAGAAGCAAGGGATCGGCCTGAAGGTCCTGACCGGCGACGTAGACACCACGACGACAACCGGGCGCCTCGTCTTCGGCATCTTTGCCACCCTGGCGGAGTTCGAGCGCGATCTCATCCACGAACGCACCATGGCGGGGCTGGCAGCGGCGCGTGCCCGAGGCCGGGCTGGTGGGCGCCCGCGCGTCATGACACTGAAGAAGCTGAAGGCGGCCATGGCCATGATGGCAGATCGCGACAACGCTGCGCGTGATGTCGCGGCTGAACTCGGTGTGTCGTTGTCGACGCTCTATGCCTACGTCGATGCCAAGGGAAAGCCTCGCGAGCGGGCAAGTGATCTGCTGGCAAGCAAGCGTCGAGCGAAACGCGACAATAGCATGCAGGCGTAAAAGACCGTGCCGGTAGGATATCTGAGCGAGAGCCAGGCGCGGGAATATGGCTGTTTTCCCGACGAGCTTACCCCGGATCAACTGGCTCGCTATTTCCACCTCGATGACGCCGATCGTGCGTTCGTCGCCTTGCATCGCGGCGATCACAATCGTCTGGGCGTCGCCGTCCAGCTCGGATCGTTGCGCATACTCGGCACCTTTCCGGAAGACCCCACAGAGGCACCTGTTCCGGCCCTGCGCTTCACCGCCCGCCAGCTTTCGCTCACCGAGCCCGAAGAGTTGATTGCCGAATATGCCCGCAGCGAAGGGCGCTGGCGCCATGCGCCTCGCATTCGTCAGCACTACGGCTACCGAACCTATACCGATTTCGGTGTCGCGTTCCGTCTCAACCGCTTTCTTTACGCCCTGTGCTGGACGGGATCGGACCGACCGTCGGCTCTCTTCGACCGGGCCGTCGCATGGTTGCTGGAAGCCAAGGTCCTGCTGCCGGGCCTGTCTGTGCTGGAAAGGGCCGTGGCAAGGGTTCGCACACGGGCGAACAGCCGGCTGCATAGATTGCTGATCGAGTCGATGACGCCCGAGCAGCGTGCGCGACTGGATAGCCTGGTCGCTGTTTCCGAAGGCAGTCGGCAAAGCCCGCTCGACCGGCTGCGCGATGGACCGTACATTCAGAGCGGGCGGGAGATCAGCCGTGCACTCGGCCGTCTGGAAGAGATTCGCACCCTCGCAAGCGGCCTGCCGTCGCTCGATCGGCTGCCACCGGGTAAAGTCACGGCGCTGGCGCGGTTTGCCAGCGCTGCAAAGGCTCAGGCCGTTTCGCGTCTGCCGGCCGACCGGCGCGCTGCAACCCTGCTGGCCTTTATTCGAACACTCGAAGCATCGGCCGGGGATGATGTCATCGATCTGTTCGACGCGGTTACGACATCGATGGTGTCGGAGGCGTCGTCGGCCGCCAAGCTGGCAAGATTGCGGTCGCTGCGAGACCTGGATGCAGCGGCACTGAAGTTACGCGACGCGGCGATCGTCATTCTCGATCCCGAAACGCCCGACGATGCAGTCCGCACCGCAATCTTCGACCTGATCGACAGGCAGGCGCTTGACGCGGCCGTCGAGCGTGTCGGCACCCTCGCGGAACCTCACGACGACACCTACTTTACCGAACTCAGGAAGCACAATCGCAAGATTGCCTATACGCCGGGACTGCTCGCCGGCCTCGATCTCGGCGCGGCTCCCGCCGGCCGGCCCTTGCTGGAGGCCATTGATTATCTCCGTGTGGTTCATTCCGGCCGCAAGCGCGCCGGCCCACCACCAACAGCCTTTGCGCCAAAGGCATGGCAGACCCAACTCAAGACTGCCGATGGCGCTGTCGATCTGACAGGATATCGGCTCTGCATCCTGGACGAACTGCGCCGCGCCATTCGCCGGCGCGACATCTTTCCGGTTCACTCACTGCGGTATGCCGATCCGCGCAAGGGGCTGCTATCAGGTCCAGCATGGGAAGCTGCACGTCCGACGGTCTGCCGCACCGTCGGAGTGTCCACCGTTGCTGACGAAGAACTCGGGCGTTTGTCGAGCCGGCTAGACCGAGCCTATAGGGAAACCGCCGATCGTGTCCCGCTGAACCCGGCCGTCACCATCATCAATACCTCGGAAGGCTCGGACCTGTCCCTCGATCGCCTGGAAAAGATCGAGGAACCGCCTAGCCTCATCGCGCTGCGCGCCGCGATCGATGCGCGTCTGCCTCGGCTCGATCTGCCCGAACTGATCATGGAAATGCATGCGAAAACCGGCTTTGCCGATCTCTTCACCCACGCCAGCGAGGGCGGCTCACGCGCGGAAAACATCGCAACCAGCATCTGCGCCGTTCTTGTCGCCGAAGCGACCAATACCGGATTCGAGCCGCTGGTTCGCATCGATACCCCGGCACTTCGACGCTCCCGGCTCAGTTGGGTCAAGCAAAACTTCCTGCGCGCCGAGACGCTGACCGCCGCAAACGCCGCCTTGGTCGCGGCGCAAAACGCCATCCCCTTGGCGAGAAAATGGGGCGGCGGTGAAGTGGCATCCGCCGATGGATTGCGGTTCGTTGTGCCGGTCCGCACCATTCATTCCGGCCCCAATCCACGATATTTTGGGCAGGAGCGCGGTGTCACCTGGTACAATCTCGCTTCAGATCAGTTTACCGGCCTCAACGCCATGACCGTTCCAGGCACCCTGCGCGACAGCCTCAACCTCCTCGCCGTCGTGCTGGAACAGGAGACCGAGCTTCAGCCCACCGAGATCATGACCGACACGGCCGGATATACCGACACCGTCTTCGGCATCTTTTATCTGCTCGGATACCAGTTCAGCCCTCGCATCGCAGATGTCGGCGGGGCAAGATTCTGGCGCGCCGATGCAAAAGCCAACTACGGCATCCTCGACGATCTCGCGGCGAACAGGATCAACATGAAGCTGATCATCGAGCATTGGGACGATCTGTTGCGGCTTGCCGGCTCCCTCAAACTCGGCGTCGTCCAGGCCGCTGGCCTCACCCGAACCCTCCAGACCAATGACCGGCCAACCCGTCTCGCTCGCGCCCTGCAGGAACTCGGCCGCCTTATCAAGACGCTCTACCTCCTGCGCTTCATTGATGATGAAAGCTACAGGCGCCGTATTCTCGTCCAGCTCAATCGAGGTGAGGGTCGCCACCAGCTCGCCCGCGTCATTTTTCATGGAAAACGTGGTGAACTGCGGCAGCGCTATCATGAGGGACAGGAAGATCAGCTCGGAGCACTCGGCCTGGTCGTCAATCTCGTCGTGCTCTGGAACACGATCTACACGGATGCAGCCGTCAACCAGCTCTTGACTGAAGGCTACGACGTCAAGCCGGAGGATGTCACGCGTCTCTCGCCGCTCGGCTTCCGTCACGTCAACATGCTTGGTCGATACGCCTTCACGCTCCCCGATTTCGTGGCCCGAGGCGAACTCAGGCCTCTACGCGATCCGAAAACCGCCGACCCCGATGACGAGCCGTGAAATCCTTATGTAGGTTTTCTGTTCCGTTGCTACTCAGACCCCTTACCCGGCGCGAGCCTACCGGCGCGTCGTTTCAAGGTATCGTGTTCGGGTTCCTGAGAGCCGACAACCCGCATCTTCAAATCGAGATCGACAAGGTTCGTACCGGCTCGCGCCGGTTGCAGCGCATCGGCGACGTCGACGGATGGGAGGGTGGCCGCCTCGCCATCTCGGCCGAGGTGAAGCAGTACCGGATCACGGCAGATGGCGTCGACCAGCTCGCCGCCTTCGGGAATGCGACCGGGGTTCGCGGCGCGCTTGGTGTGGTCGCGGCACTTAGCTTCGATGACGACGCGCGCCAGGCAATAACCGACATGGGGCTAATACCGCTCGACCGCGCGACGATGTTGCAAATCGTGGAGCTATGGGATCCAATCAAGCAGCGCACGGCCGTGACGTCGTTTGTTTACTACGCTTCCCACGTCGAGAAAAACTCTAGCCTGACCGAGCGCCTTGGGGTCTTTCTCACCCAGGCGGGGACGGATTGGCAAGCAGCGCGCGCCGCCGCCATTGGTCAGG
>JBFXHW010000252.1:0-4681 GCA_050176605.1 Sphingobium sp.
GCCGGGCTTGAGCCGAAGATGCAGGGCGAGGTGACCATCGGCGGAGATGCCATTGCGCGCCTTCCAGCGATTGCGCGCGCACGGCGGATCGGATTCCTGCCGCAGCGCGGTGAGGTGCACTGGAATCTCTCCGCGCGCACGCTTGTCGCGCTAGGGCGGCTGGCCTGCGGGAATCCGGATCACGACGAAGAGGTCGTTGACGGGGTCATGGCCGATCTTGATATCGCGCACTTCGCCGACCGTCCCGTCCTTACCCTTTCGGGTGGCGAACTGGCTCGGGTGCTGCTGGGCCGTGTGCTGGCGGGGGAACCGCAATGGCTGCTCGCCGACGAGCCGCTGGCGAACCTCGATCCGGCGCATCAGGTCGCGGTGCTGGACAGGCTTTCCGCGGTTGCGCGCGCCGGAGCAGGGGTCGTTGCCGTGCTGCATGACGTCAATCACGCCGCGCGCATGGCAGGCCATGTCTTGCTGATGAAGGAGGGCGAGATACTCGCCGAAGGGCTGCCCGAAGCGGCGCTGACGCCGGAGCGGCTGGAGCAGGCGTTCGGCGTTCCTTTTCGCCGCATGATGGACGAGAGCCTGATCTTGTTTCCCGCCTGAGCGGAATTCTACATGTCCGGGTTCAAGAATCTTTCGCGCAGGCTGCGGTAGTTGGTGGTGCTCGGCGTCCTGTCTTCAAAATGGAGACAGGCCATATGCCCGACACGAGTGCCCAGCACCTGATTTTCCGCCGATACAAGGCGGCCTACGGAGCAACGATCGTACCATGCTTTGCCGATCTCGCCGGACGGGCGGCGGGAGACCAGATCGTCGCGGCGCTGGGGTATCGCCGAGCCAGACATGAGCCTCTGTTTCTTGAGGCCTATCTCGACGAACCGATCGAGAGAGTGCTGGCCGGCGTCGTCGGAAGGGATTGCCGTCGCGAGGAAATAATCGAGATCGGCAATCTTGCCTCCGACAATGCCCTGGCGATGATTTCGCTCTGGGCCCAGGCCGCGAACGATCTTGGCGGAGAAGCGGAAATCGCTGTCGCCGTGCTTACCGCACCGCTTCGTTCGATGTTCCGCCGGTTGGGCGTGAAGCTTTACGAAATCGCGCCTGCCGACCCTCGACGGCTGGGAGAAAGGGCCTCCGAATGGGGCGATTATTACCGCCTCGATCCTGTCGTCTGCGCCGGGTTCATAGCTGACGGGCAGGATCGGCTGGCCAGGGTAATCAGCCGGCGGAGCCGCGTCGCATGAGGGCGGCAGCCGATCATTTGCTGGGCATGGCTTCTTCTGCCCGGATAGATTGCGGGGCGTGCGGCCGCGTTGAAGGGAAAGATCTCGTCACGCATGTGCACGACCTTGCAGAGCGCCTCCGTCACACCTGCCCGAAGGACCGCCCCGTGGCGGTGGCGCTCGACCATGGCCGTGCAAACTGCATTGCCGATCTTGCCTTGCTGGCGGCGGGTTTGCCATCGGTACCACTGCCGTCCTTCTTTACCGCGCAACAGCGCGACCACGCGTTGCGGAAAGCCGGCGCCGCGACGATGCTGGTTGGAGATGTCGGCGCCCTTGATGGAATAGCAATCCAGAGCCTCGAAAACGAAATCAGGGACCTTCCGCGCGGAACGGCGAAGATCAGCTTTACCTCGGGTTCGACGGGGACCCCAAAAGGCGTCTGCCTGTCGGCCGATCACCTGATTGACGTGGCCCAGGCGGTTGTCGATCGGGTCGGGCGCCGTCATGCCGGTCGTCATCTGGCACTGTTGCCGCCCGCAGTTCTGCTGGAAAATGTCGCGGGCTATTATGCGACACTGCTCGCGGGCGGAACCTATGTCGCACTTCCGCCAGTTGAAACGGGACTTGGCAACCCATTCCTGCCCGACTTCGCGAAAATGGCGCGCCTGATCGGAGAGCAAGCCATAACTTCGCTCATTCTCGTTCCGGAATATCTTGCCGGGCTTGTGATGATGCTGGAGGCGAGCGGCCTGCGCCTTCCCGATCTGACAATCGTGGCGGTGGGAGGTGCGCGAGTACCGTTCGCGCTTCTCGACCGCGCCCGCGCGCTGGCTCTGCCTGTGCGTCAGGGATATGGCCTGACCGAATGCGGGTCGGTCGTCGCGCTTGAAGATGACGACGAGCCCGAATGTGGCAGCGTCGGCCGTGCTCTGGGCGGAAACCGGATCGAAATTGCCGCCGACGGAGAAATTATCATTCATGGCCCGGCCTGTCTCGGCACGGTCGGGGAACCGCGAGCTCCTGGCCCATTGGCCACAGGCGATATCGGTCGGATCGACGGAACGGGCCGCCTCTGGATCGACGGACGCAAATCGAATCTCATTATTACCTCTCATGGCAGGAACATATCGCCGGAGTGGGTCGAGACCGAACTGCTGGGGGAGGCCCCCATCACGCAGGCAATGGTCCATGGCGAAGGTGAATCTGCACTCGCCGCGCTGATCGTATCTTCCTGGCCGGATGAGGAGGTGGAACAGGCGCTCGCTGCCGCCAACGGCCGTCTTCCCGCCTATGCCCATGTCAAGAGTTGGCGTCGCGCCGCACCCTTTTCCCCTGCCAACGGCCATCTTACTGCAAATGGCCGGCTGCGGCGCGACGCCATCACCGCATTCTATCTTGATGGTGAGCGGGAAACGCCTTTCTTTGAGCGGCTTCACGCGGCAACATTGCCCGCCAGGGCGCGCTTCGGAATGACGCCTCAGCTTCGCGCCGGTCTCTCAGGCGACATCAGTCGGGAGACCTATATCGCCTATCTGACCCAAGCCTATCACCATGTGCGGCATACCGTTCCCCTGCTGGAGGAAGCACTGGCGCGGTTGGGTCACCGTCTTGAGCTTGCCGACGCCCTTCGGGACTATATCGGGGAAGAAACAGGCCACGAGCAGTGGATTCTTGAAGATATCAGCGAGGCAGGCGGGGATGCCGGACAGGCAGCGTCGAGCGGGCCCAGTGCGGCGACGCAGGCGATGGTCGATCATGCCTACAAGGTCATACGCGAAGGCAATCCCGTCGGCTTTTTCGGTATGGTCTATGTGCTTGAGGGAACCAGCGTCGCACTGGCGACGCAGGGGGCCGATGCCGTCGCGAGGCGTCTTGAACTGCCGCCGCAGGCCTTTACCTATCTGACGTCGCACGGTGCGCTGGATCAGGACCATCTGAAAGGCCTGGCCGATCTTCTCAACGGCCTCGATAACCCCGCTGACCAGCAGGCGGTGATCGATATGGCCAACGCCGTGTACGACCTGTTTGGTGCCGTTTTTGCGTCGATACCGATGGAGTCTTTTCATGCGGCGGCTTGATGGAAAGCGCGTTGTCCTCACTGGAGCGGCGGGTGGTATCGGATCGCTGGTCGCGGCGCGGCTGCGGGGCCTTGGCGCGCATGTCACCGGTGTGGACAGGGTGGAGTGCCCATCCTGTGACGAGACGATCGTCGGCGATCTCGCCAGCCCTGATGGTCTTCGCTCGCTCGCCATCGCCCTGACAGAGCGGCAAGTGGACATGCTGATCAACAGCGCCGGCGTGCAATATTTCGGACCGGCGGAGAACCAGAGTCAGGACTGCAGGTGGGTGGGCTATGCCGTCAACCTGATCGCACCGGTCGCTCTTTCGGCGGCCGTTCTGCCGCAGATGAAGGCGCGCAACGCCGGACATATCGTCAACATCGGTTCCGTGCTGGGATCGATCAACTATCCCTATTTCGCTGCCTATTCGAGCAGCAAGGCAGGCCTTGAAGGCTATAGCGAAGGCCTGCGCCGCGAACTGCACGGGCTAGGCATCGCGATCACGCATTTCTGCCCGCGCGCCGTGAACACCGCCTTCAACAATGAGGCGGTGAACCGCTTTCTTGCCCTGGCCGGCATGACCGCCGACGATCCCGCGCATGTCGCCGACCGCATCGTCGCCGCGATCGAAGCGCGCAAGGCCTATGCCTCGATCGGTCTGAAGGAACGCGTCTTTGCAGCGATCAACGCGCTTCTGCCGGGTGTCATCGACGCCGGTCTGGCGAGCCAGACGGTCAAGGCACGCCAGCTTTTTTCTTCCTGATACACAAAAAGAGGATGCCAATATGGTGATGATCAGACAGCTCTGCCGGGTCGCGGCACTGGCGATGGTCATGCTGGCGGGAACAGTCCATGCCAGCCCGGATGCGGTGATGGATGCGCAGGTGAAGCGCATCAATGATGAATGGGCACGGATCAAATA
Source organism: Sphingobium sp. (assembly GCA_050176605.1). Classification (GTDB taxonomy): domain Bacteria; phylum Pseudomonadota; class Alphaproteobacteria; order Sphingomonadales; family Sphingomonadaceae; genus Sphingobium. The sequence goes on from JBFXHW010000252.1 coordinate 4,206, forward strand.
CCAGGTGCCCAACAAGAGCCAGCAATATCAGCAACTGGACAAGCTGGCGGAGCAGGCGGCGCAACTGGTCGCGAAATATCCGGGCCGGGCCGAGCCGCTTTTGTGGCAGGGCATCGTCACAAGTGAGGAAGCCGCGCAGGCGAGTGTGCTTAAGCAACTGGGTCTTGCAACGGCCGCGCGCGATATCTTGCTCAAGGCCTACAAGATCAATCCGCTCGCGGAAAAGGGCGGCGTAGCAATGAGCTTGGGCGTGCTCTATTACAAGGTGCCGGGTTGGCCAATCGGATTTGGCGACTCTAAGAAGGCCAAGGCCTATCTGAACCAGGGCCTCGTTGTGGATCCGCTGAGTCTGGATACGAACTGGTTTTTTGGCGATTACTGGACAACCAAGGGCGACAAGACAAGGGCGCGCGCCTTCTTTGAAAAGGCGCTTGCGGCACCGGTCGATCCCACCCGACCTGTCTGGGACACGGGCC
>JBFXHW010000253.1:0-4656 GCA_050176605.1 Sphingobium sp.
GTGTCGTCGTCCAGTGGGTCAGCCCCGAATGATCATCCCACTGGGTCAGAACGCCGCGGCATTCCATCGGGCTAGCCCCGGTTCGAGGTACCTCGAACCGTTCCGTGATGATGATGTCTGCCTTGGCGAAGGCATCCGTGGCATCCCCACCCATCTTTTCCCGGTAGATCACGTTGTCCGGCCAGGATTCATAGACACGCGGCGAATCGTCGGCCATCGCCTGCTCGACCGAGGTGATCACGGGCAGCGGTTCGTAGTCGATGACGACAAGCTCGGCGGCGTCCTCGAGAACATACTTGGTCTCAGCGAGGATCACCGCAATCGGTTCTCCGTGGAACACCACCTTATCGACCGCCAGTGGCCACGATGGGGGCAGCCGGAGCGTACCTGGCAATTCGTTGACCAGCTCGGGGATGAGCAGTTCGCGCATCCCGAGCTTGAGCAGATCGGCCCCGCTATAGGCGGCCACGACACCCGGCACACTCAATGCACGGCTGACATCGACCGACTTCAGCCGTGCATGGGCGTGCTTGCTGCGCACGAAGAAGGCATGGACCATGCCCGGCAGTTTGATGTCAGCCAGGTATTGGCCTCGCCCTCGGATGAGGCGCAGATCCTCCTTGCGCTTGATCGGACGGCCGACCCACGAAACAGCCAAGGCTTCAGACTCCGCGTTAATGGTTGTCACGAGCGGGTTCCCTCAAGCTTCGCAGTGTCAAACCAGGCCGCCCGCTCCTCGGGATCCATGCCGCGCAGCTGGGCGGCTGCCGATTGCACCGCCTCGACGATGTGACTGTATCCGGTGCATCGGCATATATTGCCCACCAGCGACTGCCGGATCGCCTCGTCAGTGAGTTCCGGCGAACCTTCACGCACGTTGGTTGCCAGGATGTCGAAGATCGTCATCATCATTCCTGGCGTACAATAGCCGCACTGCAATCCATGGCGTTCCCAGAAGCCGTTCTGGATCGGGTGCAACTCGCCAGGGGCGTTCGCGAATTCTTCCAGGCCTTCGACGGTCACAACCCGGTGCCCATCGGCCTGCACCGCGAGGACCATGCACGACTTGGTCGCGTTCCCGTCCAATACGACCGTGCAAGCTCCGCAGCGTCCTTCGTAGGTGCAGCCGACGTGCGTCCCGGTAAGACCGAGTTCGTCCCGGAGGAAATCGACCAGAAGCATTCTGATCGGAACAGTCTTGCGCTGGACACGTCCGTTGACGGTCACCGAAATTGTCTTTTCCATATTCTTAGCTGGTCCCGATTGCCCGCTGCCATGCGTCGTTGAGAGCGTCCTGCCCGATCGCGCGGACTAGCTGCCGGCGATAGGCTGCGGAGGCGCGACCATCGGACTGCGGTTTGATTTCCTCGGCAGCGGCCTTTGCGGCGTGGGCGATGACCTCGTGGTCCACCGACTGGCCGATCAGCACCTGTGCCGCGATGCGGGCATCGCATGGTGCAGGCACCAAGCCGCCGATGACAATGCTGGCCCCGGTGCAGATGCCATCGGCGCCGATTGTCAGGGATGCCGCAACCCCGATCACGGGTCGCCCGTTGGTTGTGATCCCGAATTTCCGGTACGCGCTGCCCGAACCCGGCGGCGGGGCGGGAAAGGCCATGCTCTCCAGCAGCTCGTCGGGCGCCAGCAGAGCATGCGCCGCATCTCCGAATGCATCCCTGGCGGACACTTTGCGATTGCCCGCGCGGCCGACAATGCGCAGGCTCGCATCGAGACACATCGCAACCTGCTTCAGGTCGGTCAGAACTGTTCCGAAAACAACGTTGCCACCGATCGTTCCGCGATTCTGGACCTGGAGATCGCCGATCGCCGATGTCGCGTCTGCCAGGGCAGACCACCTCGTCCTGACCAACGGGTCGTCATAGACCTCGCGGTGCCGACGCATCGCTCCCAGCACCAGCGTGCCGTCAGCCTCGATTTCGCGGCGGCGCAATTCGGCAACACCAGAAAGGTCCACCAGCACATTCGGCCGCAATGACCGGTTCTTGAGCAGCGGCATGATTGCCAGGCCGCCAGCCAATAGAACCATATTATCCTCTCCGCCCGCAAGGCACTCGAGGCATTCCGTCAAACTGACCGGGGCATGATAGGTCTCAACAGGCGCCAACTGTACCATCACTCGCCTCCCTGGATGGAGTCTACGCGCGGATAGAAATGCCGGTTGAGCGAGGTGCGGATAGCATGTGACGCGCCCCTCCCATGATTGGCTACTTGCCAAGCCGCAGGCAAGCAAAGTGACACAGGACGCTTACGACCAATGCTCTTGGCGTCACGTCGGTGTTTGCAGGGGAGTTGTGTCATGCTCATGAGTTCCAGAATTGACAAATTGGGCAGCGAGCCCACGTGCGGATGTATGAACGCAGCTTCGCGTGCCCTCAACCGATTGGTACGCCCCCGGTGAGCGAGAATTCTCCGACAAACAATTGGTCGAACGGGTCGTTCGCCAGTCGCTCAGGGCTATGGGTGAAATCTTGATCGCCAGTTTCTTGTTCCCAGGCGAAATCCTGAATGATCTCGCGATGATCGAGGCCCCAGCGGCCGTCTCGCTTTGACCAGCGATCGAGATAACGCCCTCGTACGTGGCGATGGGCAGTGACCCCACAAGCGCTGCGTTGCTGGACCAAGCTGTTCTCGAAGTAGGTTTCGCTCATTGCGCGATCATCGTTGATATCGATGGCCGTCAGCGTGATAAGATGCACGCTGCCCCCCATGGCGGCCAGTTTACCCAGAAGCTGTTCATTCACCGCGTCCGCATCGCCATCGATGTTATGGGTGCGATCCACTAGCCTCGCGCCCGGCCACCATACCGACTGCAACAGCGCTGCATCAAGCCGGTCGAGCGCACAGCAGGCAACCCGCATACACGCCTTGATCGCCTGTTCGTCTGCGAGAAGGGTCAGGTCATCCGCTTCGGCCTTTTCGAGAGAGGCGAACAGCGCATACGATGGATCCGAACGGTCACGGCGCATGAACTGGCCCATCTCGCTCTTCACGGCCTGCTGCCACACCGCTCCGCGTGGCGTGAAGCGCTGCTTGATCGCCCACTTGCCTTCGCGCCGTTCCCAGGTGTCGAGATAACGACCGCGGAAGTGATCCTGGACTGCGTCGCCGGCATGGTCCGCGTAGCCGTGCAACATGGAAAAATTCATCGTCTCGCTCACCGCCTGATCGCCGCAAACGCGAATCGCGGCCCGCATGCTCTGGTGCTGGTGCGCGGCCCACGGATAATGGCCCAGAGTCATCATGAGGGCAATGTCGTGCGCAACAGCTTCAAGCGCAACGGCTTCATAGCGCAACGTGGCATCCGCATGCCAGAACGACTTCCAGATGTCCGGGTCGAAGCGGTCGACTCCGCGTGAGTAAGTCGCAAGCTGGCGGCGGATATCCCGCTCTGCGCGCAATTCGGAAATGTCATTCGCGCGGGTAGCAAAGACCCCCTCGCCACCCAGGCTGTGCAGATGGGCATAGACCGGATCGGTTCGGTCGCGCCGCGAAACGCCACCAGTCAGGCCCGCGGAAAGCTGTTCCCAGGCCACCACCGGGATGATCCTGTGGTGGTCGATGGCCCACCGGCCATCACGCCGCGACCATTGGTCAAGAAAGCGAATCCGCACATGCTCATCACGCCAAGGCCCTTCCGCGCCGTTGCTCTCGTTCGCCCCACTTCCTTGGATAGCCTTGCGCCGGATCACGACAACGTTGGCCTCGCTGACTGCGCGGTCGCCGGCAATCCGGATCAGAGGATCGGCAAGATTATGATGATGGAAAGTCAAAGACTCATGCTGGCGAACTATATCCTCGATGGCGTAGCCGATCGGCCGGGGCAGACCGTCCGCACCGACCGCGACGGTGCCGTCGGCATGCCAGACGGAAGCCAAAAGGTCGCGATCGAGCCGATCTACGCCGCGACAGTAGTTGACCAACTGCTCCGCGATTTCCCGTTCGTCGAGAAGGTCTTGTACCGTAGCAAGCGCCACGAAAATATCTCCCAAAACTGAGCAACCTAAGGCTGGGGCACTTCAAACACCCACAACGTCGGGTCCCCCTTCGACGCTTCGATCTCCGGCGTAAGATGGGACACGAACGTATCGAGATAGGTGCCCCCACCAGTAACAATCGCAACGAATTGCCGGCCGCTAACTGCGTAGGTGATCGGAAAGCCGGTAGGCGTGTCGGAAAGCCGAGTTTGCCAGAGTGTCCGTCCCGTGCCGCTATCGAGCGCCCTGAACCACCGATCGCGCGAACCGACGAACAAGAGCCCGCCGCCAGTTGCCAGTGTGGCCGAGGCTAGAGGCGACCGCTGCGAGATATCCCAGGCCTTCTTCCCTGTCGCCAGATCAATCGCGGTCACCCGCCCGTACAAGTTCCCCGCACCAGGTCGGGGGACAACATTCCAAACGCCGCCAACCGGATTGGATGGATCGACCTTCAACTCCATGCAACTATCAAGAGCGGGGACGAACAGCAGCTTGCGGACAGTATCGTAAGCCGTTGACGGCCAGTTGCGCACCCCGCCCGCGAATGGACAGGCCTTCGTCAGAGCCTCGGAAGAAGGAATGTTGCTGACATCTAACGTCTTCCTGCCAGTCTGTGGGTCGTTCCTCGGGATCAGGTCCTGAATCCCGTAGTGATAGGACG
>JBFXHW010000254.1:0-4650 GCA_050176605.1 Sphingobium sp.
CTGCATCCTGACTGGCCGCTCAATACGGACGTGATTGCGGATGCCCTGCGCGACGTGATTGAAGATCAGTGCACCGCGCGCCGCCTGACCGCACTCGATGACCTGCTCGCGCGCGCCGCGCCGCGTCTTGTGACGGGACCACGCGCTGATCTGCTCGATGGCGCTGATCCATTGACGGGCACGATCGCGGCGGTCGCCACCATGGACAGCACCGTGCTGCCGATCCAGGGGCCGCCGGGAACCGGCAAGACCTATGTCACCGCCCGCGCGATTCTATCGCTGGTGCGCCAGGGCCACCGCGTTGGCGTTGCCTCGAACAGCCATGAGGCCATCCGCAATGTGCTGATGGGGTGTCTTGCCGCGCAAGGTGATGGCGACCCTGTTCCGGGTCTGTGCATCGCCCACAAGGTCAGCAGCGGCGATGATGGTTATCCGGACAGCGTAACCGGCGTGATCCGCTCCACCGCCAATGACGATTCCTTATGGAGTCGCGCCCATGTGGTCGGCGGCACGGCCTTCTTCTTTGCCCGGTCCGAACACGAACAGGCACTCGATTGGCTGTTCGTCGATGAAGCCGGTCAAGTGGGGCTGGCCAATATGGTCGCCATGGGCCGGTGCGCACGCAACATCGTGCTGGTCGGCGATCCGCGTCAATTGCCGCAAGTGATCCAGGGCGCACATCCCGATCCTGCCAACCTCTCCTGTCTTGAGTGGATGTTGGGCGATCATCCCACCATCCCGCCCGATCGCGGCATCTTCCTGCCGGTCTCACGCCGGATGCATTCTGATGTCTGTGGGTTTATTTCGCGGCAGGTCTACGAAGGCCGTCTCAACAGCCATCCCGATACAACCGTCCAGGCAGTCCGCGAGACGAGCTGCCCTCCAGCCGGCGCTTTCTGGGTGCCGGTCGCCCATGAGGGCAATGCCCAGATTGCGGCCGAGGAAGTGGCTGCTATTCAGGTGACGATCAACGATCTGCTCTCGGGGAGCTGGATCGACAAGGATGGGTCAACGCGCAAGCTTGATCCCGCCGACATCATCGTCGTTGCGCCTTACAATGCGCAGATCAATGCCCTGCAGGACGCCTTGCCCGCTGCCATCCGTGTCGGCACGGTCGACAAGTTCCAGGGACAGGAGGCTCCCGTCTGCCTGGTTTCCATGACCGCCTCCTCAGTCGAGGAGACACCGCGCGGCATGGATTTCCTGTTCTCGCTTAACCGCATCAATGTTGCTGTCTCGCGTGCCAAGGGACTGGCGCTCGTCTTCGGAGCACCGCGGCTGCGCGAAGCAAAGTGCAACACCGTCGAACAGATGCGACTGGTTAATACCCTGTGCGCATTACCGGAAATTAAATTTGGAGACGATATTGGTGAGCGTTGAAAGCGATGAGTGGCTGGTCATTCAGAAAGAAGAAGCGCTGGCATATGGAAAGCAGCTCCAATCGGGTTTTCTGGTTCGGGCAGGCTCTACCGCGATGCGCAATGGTTCTCCGAATAAGAAGCGAAACCGCAAAGACCGAGATCGCCTTGCAGAGGAAGGCATCCTCATTGCCGACGAAAATCCAGCATTGTTTCGCTTCGCCGTCGACCATGAATTCAATACCCCCAGCTTGGCGGCGGGCGTTGTGATTGATGGAAATAGCAACGGTAGTCACTGGAAAGAGAATGTTGGTGCCAAAAGCTTGGTTCCCGAAAATTCTGGATCGCTGACTCGTCTGGCAATCGAGGCTGCGATGGACGCCTATGACAGTTACCGCCAGTCGGGCGAGCATGGCGCTATTTTCGACGCATTTGGAGAGCCGAGAGACTATTGGGTGCGCTCGACCCGCGAGCGGCCCAACCGGGTTTATCCTTCCAAGCCGATTGTCGGCTTTGTCCGCAGCAAGACCAAGCTCAATGGCGGATGGGGGCAGAAGGACGATGCCGCCGCCCAACTGCATAATGCAGGCTACATCATCGTCGATGGCAATGACACGCCGGTCACCCCGCCCGAGCGCTACGAACATCTGATCGGCGATGCCGACCGCATCCGGCTGTGCGCGCGCAATTATTATGTCGATCCCGCCCGCGAGACTGGCGCGATCGAGGTTGCGATCCGCGCTGGCGACATCGGCCGCGACATGGGGTTGCGCGATGCGCATCCGGCCATTTGCAGCGCGCTCGGCGGCGAGAAATTCCAGCAATGCGCCCAAGTGCCGGCGCCGACGCACACCGTGCCCAATCCCAGCAGTTCCACCGTCTTCACCTATCAGCTCGCCTCAGCGGAAGGGCACGAAACCATGACCTTTGAACCCATGACTGCGATGCCCGCCACCACCAATCTCATCCTTTATGGCCCGCCGGGAACCGGCAAGACCTACGCCACTGCCTGGGAGGCGGTGCGGCTTTGTCTGGGCGACGCTGCGGCCGAACCGCTGCGCGATGACCGCGAGGCTCTGATGGTCGAGTATCACCGTCTTGCCGGCGAAGGGCGGATCGAGTTCGTCACATTTCACCAGTCGATGGCCTATGAGGATTTTGTCGAGGGCCGACAGCCCATGACAGGGTCCGACGACGATGAGGAAGCCGCCTCTGCGGGATTCCGGCTCGAGACCGTGCCCGGGATATTCCGGCGCATTGCGAAACGAGCCGAGACCGGCCTGGACAAGGCCGCGACGGGCAACCGGGTCACAATCGAGGGCCGTCAAATCTATAAGATGTCGGTGGGCTCCAGTGCCGGCGATCAAGAGCTGTTCGAGGAAGCGATCGAAGGCGGCTACACCCTCCTGAGCTGGGAAGACATCGATTGGAGCGACCCAAAATACGAGAATGCCGAGGAAATCCTGAAAACGTGCGAAGCACAGGGCAAGATCGAAGGCCCGGTCACACTGCAGTCGGGACAGGTGTCGATTACTGACACGTTTCGCAATCGACTTAAGACCGGCGACATAATCGTCGTGTCGAAGGGAAACCGGCTGGTCCGCGCCATAGGCGAGGTGACAGGACCCTACGAATATCATTCACGGCCGGAGGGTAGTTATGGCCACAGGCGCGCGGTTCGCTGGCTTTGGCACGATGCTGCGGGCGTGCCGGTCACCGAGATCTATGACGGCAATTTCACTATGCGGTCGCTCTATTCGCTGAGGAAAGAGCGCCTCAATATTCCGGCCCTAGAGCGCTACATGAACAGCGCGAATAAGGAGGCCGATGCCAATGCCGAACGCGAGGCCTTCGTGCTGATCCTCGACGAGATCAATCGGGCCAATATTTCTAAGGTCTTCGGCGAGCTGATCACACTCCTGGAACCCGATAAGCGTCTGGGTCAGGCCAATGCGCTCAAAGTGCGTTTGCCCTATTCCGGGGACGAATTCGGCGTGCCGGCCAACTTGCATATTATCGGCACGATGAACACGGCGGACCGCTCGATTGCGCTGCTCGACACCGCTTTGCGCCGCCGCTTCACCTTCCGCGAGCTGATGCCCGACGTCGAAGAACTGCGCCGGGCGCTGGCGGCGCGCCAACTCGATGCCGCAAATCTGGATGGGATCAATCTGGGCAAGCTGCTCCACACCCTCAACGAGCGGATCGAATACCTGTTCGATCGCGAGCACCAGATTGGCCACGCCTATTTCACCAGCTGCCGCAGCCGCGCCGATGTCGAAGATGTCATGCGCCATAAGATCATCCCGCTCTTGGCTGAGTATTTCTACGAGGACTGGTCGAAGGTCGCCGCAGTGCTCGGCGATGGCGACGGCACCAACGGCTCCCGTTTCCTTGAAGCCCGGCGGCTAACCGCGCCGGTCGGCTTTGCCGATGATGAACTGGGCAGTGACAAGTTGCGCTGGAGCGTGAAGGCCAGTTTCGACTTCTCGGATTTTGCAGCCTGATGCCCGCCTACACGGTTCGCGAATGGGACAAGCTTGCCTATGGCGAGGGCGCAGGGCAGATTCCCGACAGCCATGCCGGTCGGCTGGCGGCACTCGCGGCCCGCTCGGCCTTTGCCGGACGCGGCGGCAGCGGCGTGCTCGAACATGGCCGGCACGCCTTGCGCGCGCGGGGGGTGGTCGGAATTCTGGCAACGGGAGATGCGAGCCTAGAGATCCTGCCCAAGATCGACGTTGCGCTAGGGGAAACAACCGATCACCAGAACGCAGCAATCCGCAAGCGCCTGGTACACATGCTGGCCGTCGCGCTCGACCTCAGGATTGACCTCGGCGTTATCACCGATCTCGCCTGGCAGCGAGAAACCCTGCTCGAAATCCTGATCCGTATCTTTTGTGACAAGCTGACCGGAGCTCTGCGCAAGGGGATGCCGCGCCGCTATGTGGAGTGCGACGAAGATGTGGCGACCCTGCGCGGCAGGCTCGACATCACCCGCCAGTTTACCCATCACGCGGTCAATCCATCGCGTCTCGCCTGCCGCTTCGATCTGCTTTCCGAAGACATCGCGCTCAACCGGATCATGAAGGCTGCGGTATCCCGCCTGCTGCGCCTTTCGCGGAGTAGCGGCAACCAGCAACGCCTGCGCGAGCTCGCCTTTGTTTACGCCGACATCATCGATGTGCCGGTCCCAGCGCTGAGATGGGATGAAGTCGTCATCGACCGCACCAATAGGCCCTGGCAGGAGTTGTTCGCCATGGCGCGTCTGTTCCTGCAAGACCGCTACCAGACG